>JAQSDS010000481.1 GCA_029946045.1 Rhodoferax sp. | reverse complement strand
CATCTTGCTCGACGGTGGCCTGCGCACCGACTACCCGCGCTTTCGCACTGGCTTGAAGCCGGCTCTGGTGCTGGCGTCGCTGGGTGTGGTGCTGACCGCAGGCTTCACCGCCGTGGCTGCGGTCTACCTGCTCAAGCTGAGTTGGACCAGTGCCTTGTTGCTGGGCGCCATCGTCGGGTCGACCGATGCGGCGGCGGTGTTTTCATTGCTCAAGACTTCGGGGGTCCAGTTGAACGAGCGGGTCGCCACCACGCTGGAGATCGAATCGGGCATGAACGACCCCATGGCGGTTTATCTGACACTCACCCTGATCGGTCTGGCCTCTGCCGCCGGCATGGGCAGCGCGCTGTCGTTCGGTGACATCGCAGAGTCCTTGCTGGCGCAGTTTGCCTGGGGCGCGCTCCTGGGCATCGGGATTGCACGGGTGTTTGCTCTGGTGTTGCCGCGCATCCATCAACTGGAAGAATCGGGTGCCGTAATTGCGCTGCTGCTGGCCATGGCGGGCCTGACCACCTTCGCCTTGGCCACCTGGGTCGGCGGCTCGGGCTTTCTGGCGGTCTATCTGCTGGGCATTGTGTTGAACCGAAGGGCGCCAAGCATTGTGCAATCTGCCCTGTCCGCGCTCGACGGTTACGCCTGGCTGTCTCAGGCGCTGATGTTCGTGCTCTTGGGTTTGCTGGTGACGCCCTCGGAGATCGAAGGCTTTGCCTGGCCTGCGCTGGGTGTGGCCGCCGTGTTGATGTTTGTGGCACGGCCGCTGGCGGTGGGCTTGTGCCTGGCGCCTTTGCGCTTCAAGCCCAAAGAAATCGTCTACATCGCCTGGGTTGGCCTGCGCGGCGCGGTGCCGATTGTGCTGGCCATCTTTCCTTTTATGGCCAACTTGCCCGAAGCGCGGCTGATCTTCAATGTGGCTTTTGTGGTGGTGCTGGCGTCGCTGTTGCTGCAAGGCAGCACGATTGGCTGGTTTGCGCACCGCATGGGCGTCATCCTGCCAGACATTAACGACAGCTCTGCCGTGCGTGCTGCATTTGGCGACTTTGCCTTGCAGGCCAACACCCGGGTGGCTGACTTGTGTGACGTTTATGGACTGCAGCCACCCCCTGATGCCGACCTGTGCGTCGATGCCTGGCTGGTCAAAGCCATCATGCGCCCGGTGGTGGTGGGCGACCAGGTGGCGCTGGATGGTGCCGAATTGAGCGTGCGAACGATGTCCGGAGGGGCAGTGACCAGCGTGGGCCTGAAGCTGCCGTCGTCGTCAGATCCGGCGGACTGAGCCGTCGCCATGGCGTTCATCGGTGTGTTGCACCAACCAGTCCAGAAAAATCTGCGTGGCCGGCGGCTTGTCGCTGCCGTCGGGCCGCACCAGGTAGTAAGCGCGCTGGTTGGCCAGGGGCCGGTCACAAGCCACCACCAATTCGCCGCGCGCCAACTCCTTGGTGATCAGCAAGCGCGGCACCAGCGCCAGGCCCATGCCGTGAACGGCCGCAGCCACCGTCATCGAGAACAACTCAAAACGTGCCCCTGAGAGTGCCTGTGGTGCGACCACGCCCTGTGCCTCAAACCACTGCCGCCAGGCGTCGGGGCGGGTGCTTTGCTGCAGCAGAGGCAAGCCCGCGAGATCGTCCGGTGACAGACTGGCTTGCCCTTGCAACAGGCTGGGATGGCACACCGGCAGCACCACTTCATCGATGAGTTTGGTCGCCTGGGTGCCGGCCCACTGACTGACCTGCTCGGGCGTGCCGGCAAACAGCGCGCAATCGAACGGCGTGTCGGCAAACATGAAGGGGCGGGTGCGCGTCTCGATGTGCACGGTGAGTTCAGGCTGTGCTCTTTTCAGGTCGGGCAAGCGCGGAATCAGCCAGCGCGTGGCAAAGGTGGGCACAGCCGCCAGATGCAACACGCTGCCGCGCCCCTGCGTGCTCATCACATCGAGCGTGTCCTGCTCAAGCGCCTGCAAGCGCAGCGCCACCTGCGCTGCGTAGTCGCGCCCACGCCCGGTCAGCGTGACGCCGTGCCGCGTGCGCTTGAACAAGGCCACGCCGACAAAGTCCTCCAAGGCGGTGAGCTGGCGCGACACCGCGCCCTGGGTCAGCGCCAGCTCCTGGGCGGCGCGGGTGTAACTCTGGTGGCGAGCCGCCGCCTCGAAGCAGGCGAGGGCCTGGAGGGATGGGATTTTTCTGCGCATGATGTGCGTAATGTACATAAAAGCCTGTGCATCGGCCTGATTTAGCTTGTCTATCGCGTCAATATATGATTTTTACTCAACTCAAAGTGAGAACAAGTCGTTTGCCAATGGCCAGCTCGGGCGCTAACATGAGGCATCTGAACACTCAATGGAGAACCCCCATGGCCCACGCAAGCTTCAACTGGCAAGACCCCTTTTTGCTCGACAGTCAACTCAGCGACGACGAACGCATGATCAAGGAGGCTGCCGCCGCCTATTGCCAGGACAAGCTGCAGCCGCGCGTGATCGAGGCCTTTCGCAAGGAGCAAACCGACCCCGCCATCTTCCGAGAAATGGGCGAACTGGGCCTGCTTGGGCCCACGATCCCCGAAGCCTATGGCGGCCCTGGTCTGAACTATGTCGCCTATGGTTTGATTGCGCGAGAAGTCGAGCGTGTGGACAGCGGATACCGCTCGATGATGAGCGTGCAAAGCTCGCTGGTGATGGTGCCCATTTTTGAATTTGGCAACGAAGCCACCAAACAAAAGTACCTGCCCAAACTCGCCACCGGCGAGTGGATCGGCTGCTTTGGCCTGACCGAACCCAACCACGGCTCAGACCCGGCCAGCATGCTGAGCCGAGCGGTCAAGGTGCCTGGCGGCTACAAACTGTCAGGCAGCAAGATGTGGATTTCCAACAGCCCGATCGCCGATGTGTTTGTGGTCTGGGCCAAGGAAGTGTCCGAGTCCGGCGCGGTCGGCCCGATTCGCGGCTTTGTGCTGGACAAGGGCGCGGCCGGTTTGAGCGCCCCGGCCATTCACGGCAAAGTGGGTTTGCGTGCCAGCATCACCGGCGAGATCGTCATGGACGGCGTGTTCTGTCCCGAAGAAAACGCTTTCCCCGAAGTGCAAGGCCTCAAGGGTCCGTTCACCTGCCTCAACAGCGCCCGTTACGGCATTGCCTGGGGCGCGCTGGGCGCCGCCGAAGACTGCTGGTTCCGCTCACGCCAGTATGTGATGGACCGCCAGCAGTTCGGCCGCCCGCTGGCCGCCAACCAGTTGATTCAAAAGAAACTGGCCGACATGCAGACCGAAATTGCCCTGGGCCTGCAAGGCTGCCTGCGGCTGGGGCGCATGAAAGACGAAGGCACGGCCTCAGTGGAAATCACCTCGATTTTGAAACGCAACAGCTGTGGCAAGGCACTCGACATTGCCCGGCTGGCGCGCGACATGATGGGCGGCAACGGCATCAGCGACGAGTTCGGTGTGGCGCGGCACCTGGTGAACCTGGAAGTGGTCAACACCTACGAAGGCACGCACGACATCCACGCGCTGATTCTGGGCCGGGCGCAGACCGGTATTGCGGCTTTTTGTTGATCTGGTATGTAATTAATTGGGGTCAGACTCCAATTAATTTTTGTCTTTTTTTGTGTGGCAGCGGTATGGGGTGAACGGTGACGGCAGCGGGTGGGGTATGGGGCTCCGCCTCAGACGCGCTTCGCTTTGCGACATCGGCGAATCCCCATACCCCGCCCGCTGCTGTACACACCCTGTTTTGCTGCGATTCAATACCAAGTCCATCAGGCACATTCTCATAAAGCTGCAAATGCTTCCGCACAGTCATTGGTTTTCTCTTCGAAATACACCACCGTTTCAGGCTGTGCGGGGTAAGGCTGGGGGCCGATTTCGCAAAGCGAAGCGCGTATGAGGCCCCCGGCCTTACCCCGCACAGCCAGTCAACAGACTTGACCCACTAGCGATTGAACCCTGACTCAAAAGACAAAATGACAACACCACAAGCCGCCCTCTCCCACCTCAAGGTTCTCGACCTCTCGCGCGTGCTCGCCGGCCCCTGGTGCACCCAGATGCTGGCGGATTTGGGCGCGGACGTGGTCAAGGTTGAACGTCCCGGCGCGGGCGACGACACGCGCCATTGGGGGCCGCCGTTCATCAAGGATGTGGATGGCAATGACACCACTGAAGCCACCTATTTCACCGCCTGCAACCGCAACAAACGCGCCATCACGCTCGACATGGCGAAGCCTGAGGGCCAGGCGCTGATCCTGAAAATGGCAGCGCAAAGCGATGTGCTGGTGGAGAACTTCAAGGTCGGCGGCCTGAAGCAATACGGACTCGATTACGAGAGCCTCAAAACGGTCAATCCGCGCCTGATTTATTGCTCGGTCACCGGTTTTGGCCAGAACGGGCCGTATGCCGAACGTGCCGGTTACGACCTGATGATCCAGGCCATGAGCGGCATGATGAGCATCACCGGTCACGCAGATGGCGAGCCAGGCGGTGGCCCGATGCGCATGGGCGTGGCGCTGGTCGACGTGCTCACCGGCATTTACGCCTGCAGCGCCATTTTGGCGGCGATCGAAGTGCGGCATCGCACGGGCGAGGGCCAGCACATCGACATGGCGCTGCTGGATGTCGGCATGGCGGTGCTGGCCAACCAGGCAGCGGGCTTTTTGAACACCGGCAAGGTGCCGCAGCGCCAGGGCAATACCCACCCCAGCCTGGCGCCCTACCAGACCTTGGCGACGCTGGACGGCAGCATGCTGCTGGCGGTCGGTAACGACGGCCAGTTTGCCCGTTTTTGCGAAGCCGCCGGCCACCCCGAGTGGGCACAAGATGCGCGTTTTGCCAGCAACACGCTGCGCGTCAAACACCGCGATGCCCTGATTCCGATGCTGCAGACGGTCACGCGCACACGCAGTACGGCACAGTGGATTGCGCTGCTTGAAGACAAAGCGGTGCCCTGCGGACCGATCAACGACATGGGTCAGGCTTTTGCTGACGCCCAGGTGCAGGCACGCGGTTTAAGGGTGGACCAGGCGGTGACCAGCAGCCAGCCAGGCGCAGGCGCGGTGACATCGATCGCCACGGTGGCCAGTCCGCTGCGCCTGATGGCAACGCCGCCGGTGCTGCACCGTCCGCCACCCGCCTTGGGCGAGCACACCGAAGAAGTACTGGCGGAGTTGGGCCTGGATGCCGCACAGGTGGCAGGCTTGCGCCAGCGCGGCGTGGTCTGATCAGGCGGTCACGCCACCTGGCCAGGCAGGCTCATTTCAAGCCCCAGACATAAGATGCCATCGACAGCACGCCGTAGGTGATGTCGCCGGCAATGGCCTGCGCTGCTTCGCCATCACGGCTGGCGCCCAGCGCCACCAGCAGGGGCAAAAAGTGCTCTTCGGTGGGGTGGGCGCGCTCGGCATGGGGTGCCCGCAAACGGTAGTCCAGCAAGGCATCGACATCGGCACGGGTCACAGCCTGACCAATCCAGTGCGCAAACTCAACCGCGTACCCAACGGCAGGCGAAGCGGGTGCTTGAAGCTCGTACAAGTTGTGCGTCATGCTGCCCGAGCCCACGATCAGCACACCCTGGTCACGCAGCGGTGCCAGAGCCCGGCCCAGAGCCAGCGCACCTTTGGTGTCAAGCTGATGCGGCATGGAGACCTGAAAAACCGGCAGCTTGGCCTGCGGCAACAAATGCATCAGTGGCACCCAGGCGCCATGGTCCAGTCCGCGCTTGGCGTCGGCAGTGACGGCCCAGCCCGCTTGCGTCAACAGGCTCAGCGCCTGTCGTGCCAGTTCTGGCTGGCCCGGCACCGGGTACTGCAGCTGGTACAGCGCGGCCGGAAAACCGCCAAAGTCGTGAACCGTCTCGGGCATGGGCGTGGTCAAAACCTGCAACGCGCGAGTTTGCCAGTGTGGCGACACCACCAGCACAGCCTGAATGCCTGCAAGTTGTGGCCCCATGGCCTGGAGCTGGGCGCCAAGCTGCCCGGACTCCAGGGCAAAGGTGGGAGCACCATGCGAGATGAAAAAAACTGGCGCGCACTGCGGAGGGGTGTTCATGGCAATTTCCAAGGTCTTCTGGGCTAAGAAGCTGCCAAGTATGCAAGAAGGCAGCGCATCATCATTGAAATAAATCGAACTGCAACATCAATCAGATTGAATTCATTTGGAGCATGGTGCTTCTAAACTGCTTCCACCTCATCAGTAAGAACCCTGATCATCCCATTTCCGGAGAAACATTTTGACCCCGTCCCCATCTCAACAAACACCGCAAGCGACGCGCTACAGCACGGTCGCCATCGTGTTGCACTGGTTGTTGGCATTGGTGATCTTGGCCATTTTTTTGGTTGGCACCTACATGACTGACCTGCCGTTTTCACCAGAGCGGCTGAAACTTTATAACTACCACAAGTGGGCCGGCGTGACATTTTTGGCGCTCACGCTGCTGCGCTTGCTGTGGCGTGTGACGCACCGCCCGCCGGCGCTGCCCAGCACGGTCACCCGTTCCATGCCGACGTGGCAAAACCACGCCTACCATGCCACGCACCATCTGATGTACCTGCTGTTTTTTGCCGTCCCGCTGGTGGGCTGGGCCTACAGCTCGGCCGCCGGTTTTCCGATCGTCTGGTTTGGCCAGATTCCGCTGCCGGATTTGCTGCAAGTGAACAAGGAGCTGGCCGAGCTGATCAAGCCCGTGCACGAGCTGCTGGCGCTGGCGCTGGTGGGGCTGGCTGCACTGCACATTGCCGCGGCCATCAAACACCAACTGGTGGATCGCGACGGGCTGCTGGCACGCATGTTGCCGGTCAGAACCTAGGCCAAGCATCCGGCACCTATCCGCGCCGCACCCCGGCTTTAACTTCAGTTCACTCGTTTCTGGAACCCCCACATGATCCCTCACCGCCTCGCTTCAACCCTCTTGATGGTGTCACTGGCCGCCGTCGCCCTGCCTGCCGCAGCCCAGCAAAAGCTCTTGCCGGCGCAAAGCAGCATCGCTTTTGAGATCAAGCAAATGGGGGTGCCGGTGCAAGGACATTTCAAGAAATTTGACGCCCAGATCAACTTTGACGCGGCCAAACTGGCAGCCAGCAAAGTGAATTTCACTGTGGACATTGCCAGCACCACGCTGGGGGCGCCTGAAATGGATTCGGAATTGCCCAAGCCGACCTGGTTCAACACCGCCAAGTTCCCGCAGGCCCAGTTCACCTCCTCGGCCTTCAAGGCGCTGGGTGGTGGCAAGTATGAAGTAAGCGGCAAGCTCGTCATCAAGGGCCAAAGCCGTGACGTCACGGTGCCGCTGGCCATGACACAGTCCGGCGCCACCACGACGGCGACTGGCGTGCTGCCCATCAAACGGCTGGCTTTCAAGATCGGCGAAGGCGACTGGGCCGACACCTCGATGGTGGCCGATGACGTGCAGGTCAAATTCAAGCTCGCCTTGAGCGGGATCCCCAAACTGCCCTGATCGACTGACCAAGCAATTTTCTCAAGCTTTCCTTTAACCTTTCTCTGGAGTTTTCCATGCGTTTATCCCTCATCTCGGCTGCTGCCCTGTCCTTGCTCGCGTTGGGCTCCCAAGCCCAGGCTGCCAACTACGCCATTGACCCGGCCCACACCTACGTGACTTTTGAAATTGGCCACTTCGGCACCTCAACCAACCGCGGTCGTTTTGACAAAAAAGATGGCAAAGTTGAATTTGACCGCGCCGCCAAAACCGGCAAAGTCGAGATCGCCATCGACACCAAGTCAGTCAACACAGGCTTTGGCGCTTTCAACGAGCACCTGCAAAGCGCCGAGCTGCTGGATGCCGCCAAGTACCCAAAAATCAGCTTTGTATCAACCCAGTTCAATTTCACTGGCGACAAGCTGACTGACGTCAGCGGCAACCTGACCCTGCTCGGGAAGACCCAACCGGTCACGCTCAAGGCCACCAACTTCAATTGCTACGACAACCCGATGCTCAAGCGCGAAGTCTGCGGCGGCGACTTTGAAGCCACCATCGACCGCACCCAGTTTGGCGTGAACTACGGCATCGACTGGGGTTTCCCGAAGAGCGTGCGTCTGCTGATCCAGGTCGAAGCTGTCAAGCAGTAAGCCAAATTTCCTTCATTGAGAGTAAGATTCTTACTTTAGAGAGTAAGAATCATGAAGATCACCAGCAAAGGACAAGTCACTATTCCGCAAAGCGTGCGTGAACAGGCTGGCTTGCTCCCCAACAGCGAAGTCGATTTTGAGGTTCGCGACAACGGCGAGGTGGTCATCCATCTCGTCGTGGCAGCACCGCAACCCAGCGCGCGCTCGGCCTTTGAACGGGTGCGGGGCAGCGCCAATGCCAGCCAATTCAAAGGTATGGGCACCGACGAATTCATGGCCTATTTGCGCGGCTGAACGTGTCTACCAGCCCGTCGCAAACCGTGCGCGAAGCTTCTCCCCGCTATGTATCCGTCCCGACAGGTGCAGGCACGCTGGTGGACAGCTGTGTCCTGATCGATGTGCTGGCTGACGACCCCCTATGGGCTGACTGGTCGCTGGATCAACTTGAGCGCTGCAGCCAGCAAGGTGCGTTAATCATCAACCCAATCATCCTGGCAGAAATCAGCCCCCGCTTTGCCTGTGCAGCCGATCTGGAGGCGGCCCTTGACAACTTGCCCCTGGTGCGTGAGGCCTTGCCCTGGGATGCCGCGTTTCTGGCTGGGCAGGCGTTCAAGGTGTATCGCCAATTGCAGGTCAGCAAGACGTCACCCATGCCAGATTTTTACATTGGCGCCCATGCGCTGGTGCACCAGTTGCAGCTGCTCACGCGGGACGGCGCGCGCTATCGCAGTTACTTTCCCAAACTGGCGCTGGTGGCCCCCTAGGCGCCGCAGGAATTTATGGCTGGCCAGGCTTTGGCAGCGCGCAGACGTCGCGCCCAAAAGCCTCGACCTTGGCCCAGTCGGTGAACTCGACCACCGCCGTGGGATCGGTCGGGCCTTTGGTCATCAGCATGATCAGCCGGATCATCTGGCGATCAACAAAGCCGTAGCTGGGGTAGTCCAGCTTGCCAGCAAACACAGCGGTCAGGCGCGGCCGCCAGGCGATGCTCTGGAGGAACTTGCGGCAATAGGGGTTGGTCTCGGGTGTGTTCTTGTTGGGCTTGCGCGCCACGATGTTGACCGAGAAGAACGCGCTGGGGCGGCTCTCAAGCAGCGTCTGGTGGCGGGCAATGAACTCGGCCACGATCGGCTGGTGGTGGCCATATCGGATGCTTGCACCAATCACCACACGATCAAAACTCGGCAAATCCAATGCGCCAGTTTCTGACAACAGGGCCACCGTGACCTGTCGCCCCCTACTTTCCATGACCTGCTTGAGCCGCTCGCAAATTCGCCTGGTGTGACCATCGGTGGTGGCATAGGCGATCAGAACGCATTCAGTTGCAGGGTCGGTCATAAGTGCCTCAGATAAATTCGTTGGCACAAAGTCTAAACGCCAGGTGGCCAAATAAATTTGCGTTAGGTCACGTCAGGCCAACGGTCTCACAGGGGATGCTCGGTGAAAAACTTACCACCGTGGTAGAGCAGCGGCGAGACACCTTCGCTATGTGCGCAATGCTCCACCTCACCAACAAAAATCACATGGTCGCCCTCGGTGTAGCGGCTGCGGTTGAAACACTCAAAAGTGGCCACGGCACCTGCCAGCAGAGGCGCGCCGCAAGTGCCCTCGACAAATTCAACATCGGCAAACCGGTCCAGCCCGCGCGTGGCAAAACGCAGCGCCAGCGCCTGCTGGTCGGCCGCCAGAATATTGATGGCGTAGTGCGAGCCTTTGCGAAAAGCCTCCATGGAGGTCGCCGCCTGTGACAGGCTCCACAGCACCAGCGGCGGCGCCAGCGACACCGAGTTGAATGAGTTGGCGGTCAAGCCCACCAGATGGCCGTCGGGCGCGCGCGCCGTGACGATGGT
>JAQSDS010000480.1 GCA_029946045.1 Rhodoferax sp. | reverse complement strand
GGTCGAGGTGCTCAACGACGCCGGCTGTGCGCTGGTGGGCGGTCACACCGGTGAAGGGTCTGAACTGGCGCTGGGCTTTGCTGTGAACGGCCTGATGGACGAGCAGCTGGTGGGTGTCACGCGCAAGGCCGGCATGCAACCCGGCGATGTGCTGATTCTGACCAAGCCGATTGGCACCGGCACACTGTTTGCCGCGCACGCCCGGCTGGCAGCCAAGGGGCGCTGGATAGATGCCGCACTGCAGTCCATGGTGCTGTCCAACCGGCAAGGTGCCCAGTGCCTGTGCGACTTCGGCGCCACCGCCTGCACCGACCTGACCGGCTTTGGCCTGCTGGGCCACCTGGTCGAGATGACCCGTGCCTCGGGTGTGGATGCCGAACTGGTGCTATCAAACCTGCCGCTACTGGAGGGCGCGCAGGAGACCGTGGCGGCGGGCATTGTGAGCTCACTGCAGCCGGCCAACGTGCGCTTACGCCGGGCGCTGCGCAACCAGGAAGACTTTGTCAACCATCCGCGCTACCCGCTGCTGTTCGACCCACAAACCGCCGGTGGCCTGCTAGCCAGCGTACCGGCTGACCGGGCTCAGGACTGTGTGGCGGCATTGCAGGCAGCGGGTTATGCCAGCACCGCCATCATTGGGCGTATTCTGGCGCAAGGCGAGGCGCTGGAGCCTGTGGTGTTGCTACAGTGATTCGCTTGGGAAACTTCTGACCTTGACGACTTTTTGGCTTGGGCGCTGCCTCTGATACTTTAAATACATTGTTAGCGCTAAACCGCGCAGCGGCTGCCTTTGGCGGCTTCCTCATACTGGGGTACCAGAAATCGTCAGCCCCCAAAGGCAGCCACTGCGCTGACGTTGGTGAAAAATAAAGATTGGTAATTCGGTTTTTCGGTTTTTCGGTTTTTTCTACCTTTGCACATTCACCGCCTCGCGTGACAACCGGCAGGGGTGGTCACCGATTTCTGGTACCCCAGTTGAGAGGTGGCCGCCCCTGCCGGTTGTCAGGCGCAGCAAAGAACAAACTGCCCCCTATCCTTGACCCCTCGCAGCACAAGCAGCACAAAAAAACTTTACCCAAGCTTCATACCCCAGTACAACCTCAAGCCCTAGAATAAGTAATTGATTAATTACTTCAGGCAACATGGAAGTTCTGGACAAATCACCCAAACAACGCACCGAGGTGCGTCAGGCCGAGTTGGTGCATGCCGCACTGATGTTGGCGGCACAACGCAGTCCGGCCGACATCACAACGGCTGACCTGGCGCGCGCGGTCGGCCTATCGCAAGGGGCGGTGTTCAAGCACTTTGCCAGCAAGGAAGCGGTCTGGCTGGCGGTGCTTGACTGGGTCACAGACAGCCTGATGGCGCGCCTGGAAAAAGCTGCCGAGGGCGCTGACCACGCTGCCATGCCAGCGCTGCGCGCGGTCTTTCTGGCCCATGTGGACTTTGTCCTGAGCTACCCCGGCGTGCCCCGACTCATCTTTCAGGAACTACAACGCCCTGGAGACAGCCTGCTCAAAAGCCAGGTGTGCGCGCTGATGCAGCGTTACCGTCAGCTGCTGCTGGCGGTTTTGCAGTGCGCCAACAAACAAGAGGTGTTGCGCCCGGCTATCGACCTTTCTGCCGCCACCGTGCTGTTCATCGGCTCAGTGCAGGGCCTGGTCATGCAAGCCATGTTGGCCGACGATATTCCTGCCATTGCCCGACAGGCGCCAGGCGTTTTTGCCATTCTTCAACAGGGGCTGCAATGCCCGCCGAATGAACTTCAAGGAACACCATGAACGCTACAGCCTTACTCAAACGCCGCCTGGTCATGGGCGCTGTTGCCCTGGCCCTGATCGGTGGCATGGCCTATGTGTCGCTGCGCACCGGCCCGTTGGCCCCCATCAAGGTGACCCTAACCAGCCCCGTCGAAGGCAGTCTGAACCCGTCGATATTTGGCATCGGTAGCGTCGAAGCCCGGCGCAGCTGGATGGTCGGTCCGACCGTGGCCGGACGGGTGCTGAGCGTCAAGGTGGATGTGGGTGACAGCGTCAAGGCCGGGCAACTGCTGGCCGAAATGGACCCGGTGGACTTCAGTGAGCGCCTGGCTGCGCTGGACGCCTCACTGGCGCGGGCTGGCAGCACCCAATCTGCCGCGCAGGCCCAATGGCTGGACGCCAAGGCGCGCAGCGCGCTGGCCGCCACCACGACCCAGCGCAACCAGGACCTGGCACGACAACACTTCATCAGCCCCGGTGCGCTCGACACGGTTCTGCAGAGTCAGGCTTCAGCGAACGCCGCAGTGCAGGCGGCGCAAGCCAATGTTGCGGGGGCGGGCCAGGACCTGACACGCCTCAAAGCCGAGCGCGCGGCGCTGGCGCAACAGCGCAACAACGTGCGCCTGTTCGCCCCGGCCGATGCGGTAGTGACCACGCGTGACGCCGAGGCCGGCAGCACCGTGGTGGCGGGCCAACCGGTGCTGCGCTTGATGGACCCTGCCAGCCTGTGGATCAAGCTGCGTGTTGACCAGGGCCGATCGGCCGGTCTGGCCAACGGCATCCGGGCCAGCATCGCGCTGCGTTCCCGTCCACAAACGCCCTTGAGCGGCCAGGTGGCACGGCTGGAACTGTTGGCCGACAGCGTGACCGAAGAGCGCCTGGCCCAGGTGGCGTTTGATGCACCACCCGCCAACGTGTCAGTCGGTGAAATGGCTGAAGTCACGCTGCAACTGCCCGCCACCGCAGCGGCGCTGTTGCTGCCCAACGCGACCATCCAGTATCAAAAAGGCCAAAGCGGGGTCTGGCGTTTGAAGGACGGACGGCCTGAATTCACGCCGGTGCAGCTCGGCATCCAGAGCCTGGACGGCCAGGTGCAGGTGCTCAAGGGGCTGGATAAAAACGACCGGGTGGTGGTCTACAGCCAGAAAGCCCTGAGCAACGGCGCACGCATCTCGGTGGTGGACGCCTTGGTGAAGCCCGAGGCACCCCAATGATCAGCCTGGCCGGACGCGACATCCTGCATGGTTGGGGCAAGTTTGCCCTGACCGGCCTGGGCCTGGGCTTGCTGATTGGCGTGACGCTTTCGATGGCTGGCATCTACCGCGGCATGGTGGACGACGCCCAGGCCCTGCTGACCAACAGCCAGGCTGACCTGTGGGTGGTGCAAAAGGACACCCAGGGGCCGTATGCGGAGTCGTCCAGCATCAAGGACGACGTGGTGCGCAGCGTGCGTGGCATGCCCGGCGTGGCGCAAGCCGCCAACGTGACCTACCTCACCATGCAGGTGCAGCGCCCCAACGGCGAGGAGGCCCGCACCATGGTGGTTGGCGTTGAGCCCGGCAAACCCGGTGCGCCGGCTTATCTGGTGGCGGGGCGCCAGCTCACCCGCGACCACTACGAAGCCGTGGCCGATGTCAAGACCGGCCTCAAGTTGGGCGACGCGGTACGCGTGCGCCGGCACAGCTACACCGTGGTCGGGCTAACGCAGCGCATGGTGTCTTCGGGCGGCGACCCGATGCTGTTTGTACCGCTCAAGGACGCGCAGGAAGCGCAGTTTCTGAAAGACAACGACAGCATCGTCAACGACCGCACCCGCACCGCAGCCAACCCGGCCTTCAACCGCTCCGGCGTGCCGGGTTTGCTGGATGCGGTGCAAAATCTGCAAACCAGCAGCCACAACGTCAACGCCGTGCTGGTGCAATTGCAGCCGGGCTGGCAGCCCGACGACGTGGCTGAGGCGCTGACGCGCTGGAAGCATGTGCAGGTCTACACCCACGCCGGCATGGAAGACATTCTGGTGGCCAAGCTGATTGCCACCTCGGCCCGCCAGATCGGCATGTTTCTGGCCATTCTGGCGGTGGTGAGCGCCGCCATTGTGGCTTTCATCATCTACACCATGACGCTCGGAAAAATCCGCGAAATTGCGGTGCTCAAGCTGATTGGAACGCGCAATTCCACCATAGCCGGCATGATCCTGCAGCAGGCCCTGGGCCTCGGGCTGATCGGTTTCATAGTGGGAAAAATCGTGGCCACTGCCTGGGCACCGATCTTTCCAAAATATGTGCTGCTGATGCCAGGAGATGCCGTCACCGGCCTGCTCGCCACCATGCTCATTTGCGCCCTGGCCAGCACGCTGGCCATCCGTGCGGCGCTCAAGGTCGACCCGGCCGAGGCGATTGGATGATCACCATGAATGCAACACAATCAGTCCCCGGCGGCATCCGCATCGAAGGCCTGCGCAAGGTTTATGGCAAGGGTGACAGTGCTGTTGAAGCGCTTAAAAATGTCAATCTGGTGGTGGCGCCGGGCGAGGTGGTGGGGCTGGTCGGGCCCTCTGGTTCCGGCAAAAGCACGCTGCTCAAATGCCTGGGCGCCATCATCGAACCGACCTCGGGGCGCATGACCCTGGGCACCGATGTGATTTACGACAACGGTTGGAAAGTGCCTGACCTGCGCGCGCTCCGGCGTGACCGCATTGGCTTTATTTTTCAGGCTCCCTACCTGATCCCGTTTCTGGATGTGACCGACAACGTGGCCCTGCTGCCGATGCTGGCGGGTGTGCCAAACGCACTGTCACGCGCCCGTGCGCTGGAACTGCTCACCGCGCTGGATGTGCAGCACCGCGCCAAAGCCGAACCCTCACAGCTGTCGGGTGGCGAGCAACAACGGGTGTCGATTGCCCGGGCCTTGGCAAACCGTCCGCCAGTCATCTTGGCCGACGAACCCACCGCACCACTCGACAGCGAGCGCGCCCTGGGCGTGATGCGCATCCTGAACCAGATGGCCGTTCAGGCCCACACGGCGATCATCGTGGTGACGCACGACGAAAAAATCATTCCCACCTTCAAGCGCATCTACCACATCAGGGACGGGCAAACGGTGGAAGAAGCGGGCGAAGGCCGCGCGTTGGATTAGCGGCGTTTTACTCGAACGACGGTATCTCGGGCTTGGCAACCGGTTTGCCTGCGGCCGCCCAGGCATCAAAACCGCCGGCAATCGACTTCACATTCAGGTAGCCCATGTCATGCAAAGCGGCTGCAGCCAGCGCGGCACGACCGCTGGTTTTGCAGTACAGCAGAATGTTGAGGTCGCGCGCCTGCAGCGCCGGATTGGCGCTGAATTTGAACTCCAGCATGCCGCGTGAAATGTGCACGGCACCGGCCAGATGACCGGCGGCGAATTCATCGGCTTCGCGCACATCCAACAGCACGTCGGCCTCCCGGATGGCTTGCTCGGCATCCGTGACCGGGATTTCCTGTATGTGGGCTTTGGCAGCAGCAACAAGGTCGTGGGCAGTTTTCATCAGGCGCGTTCCAATCGGGAGTTGATAGGCTGCCGATAATATACGTAGTTGCTTAAGTATGATTTGGTGCAGGGATTCTGCAATAGTCGCTGCGAGGACGAGCTCAGCGAATCCCCTTCAAGCCCTGCCCCAACATCTCTTTGGTGACCAGTGTGATACCCGAGTCGGTCACCCGAAAGCGCTTTTTATCCTGCACGGGGTCCATGCCAATCACGGTGCCCTCGGGCAGGACACAATTTTTATCAACGATGCATTTCTTCAAAATGCAGTGCCGACCTACCTGCACATTGGGCAGGATCATCGAGTCTTCGATGTTGGCATAACTGTGCACATGCACCCCGGAAAACAGCATGGAGCGGCGCACTGTGGCACCACTGACAATACAGCCGCCAGCGACCATTGAATCCACCGCCTGGCCACGGCGGGTGTCGTCATCAAAAATAAACTTGGCAGGGGGTGTCTGCGGTTGCCAGGTCCAAATCGGCCAGTTGTCAGAGTACAGATTGAGGTCGGGGGTGACCTGTATCAGGTCCATATTGGCGGACCAATAGGCATCCAGCGTGCCCACATCGCGCCAATAGGGTGGCTTGTCTGGCTCACTGACACAGCTCTCGGCAAAATTCTGGGCGAAGGTGCGATAGCGTTTGACGCAGTGCGGAATGATGTCCTTGCCGAAATCATGGCTCGACTTGGGGTCGTCGGCGTCGCGGAGTAATTGCTCAATCAAAAAGTTGGTGTTGAAGACATAAATGCCCATGCTGGCAAGCGCTTTGGCAGGATCACCAGGCATGGCTTGCGGCTGGGCCGGCTTTTCGGTGAACTCGCGCACCCGGCCTTCCTCATCGACCGACATCACGCCAAAGCTGCTGGCCTCAGCCAGCGGCACCTCAATGCAGGCCACGGTCAGGTCGGCCTGGCGCGCCACGTGGGCGGCCAGCACGCGGCCGTAGTCCATGCGGTAAATGTGGTCGCCCGACAGAATCAGCACATATTCGGGTCGGGCATGGCGAATTTCACGCAGGTTCTGAAACACTGCATCGGCCGTGCCCTGGTACCAGTGCACTTCATCAGACTGCTGCTGCGCCGGCATGATCTCAATGAACTCGTTGAGGCGGCCGTCCAGAAAACTCCAGCCCAGTTGCAAATGCCGGATCAGGCTTTGCGACTTGTATTGCGTGGCTACCCCGACCCGGCGCACGCCCGAGTTGACGCAATTGGACAGGGTGAAGTCGATGATGCGGAACTTGCCACCAAATGGCACCGCCGGCTTGGCGCGAAAGTCAGTCAGCTCATGCAAGCGACTACCACGCCCACCCGCCAGAATCAGCGCAAAGGTGTTGTGTGTTAACTGGCTGACAAATCGCGGGTCCTGCGCTCTGCGCTCACCCGCTGCGATTTCTTGATTGCTGGCCATGATGGCACTCCCATGTTGTCATGAACACATAAAACTGCGGCACTCAGGCTGATGCCACGCCAAAGTTCTCGGGCATCTGGATCGCCACCACCTCGCCGCGCGCAGTGGCCACCCCCCCAGCGTAGACGGTGGATTCGATCACCACCTTGCGGCCCTTGATTTCTTTCACCCGGCCGCGAATTTCCAGCGTTTCAGTGATCGGGGTCGGTTTGAGGAAGTCGACGTGCAGCGAACCAGTGACAAAGCGAAACGCTGGCAGTGTGTCCATGGCGCGCCCCGCCTGCTGGTACATGGCCGCAGCCGCAGTGCCGGTGCTGTGGCAGTCGATCAGCGATGCCAGCAAGCCGCCATAGGTAAAGCCCGGCACCGCCGTGTGATACGGCTCCGGGGTGAAACGGGTCACGGTCTCGTCACCGTCCCAGAAGGTCTTGATGCGGTGGCCCTGGTCATTTTTGGCGCCGCAGCCATAACAATGTGACAGATTTTCTGGGTAGTAGTCCTGGAAGGCTTTCACGCATGTCTCCTGGTCAGTGAATCAATTTTTTTGAATGTCCTATTACGCTCCATGCGCAGCGCCAAGCAGCTGACATATATCAATTTTGAGGCGCTTAATGACCTGTCTGCAACTTGGCGTGGATGCGCCGTGTGGTGCGCCAGACCGCCCACAACACCACCGGCACCAGGGCCCCGGCGGCCATTTCGGGGTTGATCGGCAGGCCCGCTGCCTTGAGCGCCTTGCCGGCATAGAGCAGCAGGCTGATCACGTAATACGAAATGGCGGCAATCGACAGGCCTTCGACTGTGCTTTGCAGGCGCAGTTGCAGTTCCTGGCCACGGGTGAGCTTTTCCAGCAACTGCTGGTTTTGCACCTCGGTGGCAATGTCCACCCGGGTACGCAGCAAGTCGCTGGCGCGGGCCACCCGCTCCGACAGCGAGGCCAGCCTTTGGCCGGTGGCCGCCACGGTGGCCATGGCCGGTGACAAGCGGCGCTGCATGAATTCACCCATGGTTTGCGTGCCAGGGATGGCTTTTTCACGCAACTCCCTGATGCGCTGATTGACCAGCGCGTAATAGGCCTGCGAAGCTGCAAAGCGGTAACTGTTGGCGGCGGTGGCTCGCTCCACACCTGCAGCCAGTGACACCAGGGTGTCGAGCAATTGCTGGTCAGAGGCCGACTTGTTTTCCAACTGGGCGGTGATGCGCACCAAGTCGTTTTCTGCCTGCGCCAGCATCGGCCCCAGGGCCTTGACCACTGGCAGGCCGCGCAGTGCCATCAGGCGGTAGGTTTCAAGCTCCAATAGGCGCGCGGCAATACGACCGGCACGGGTTTGGCTGGTGCCTTCGGGCGCGATTACCAGCATGCGCTCAAAACCATCAGGCTGCAGTCGGAACTGCGTCAAGGCCCAAGAATGTCCCATCGGGTGTTCGTACCCGTGGCGGTTGGCAGGCTCAACGCCCTGCCCCGCGCCGTTGGCGGCGTTGCTGCCGAGCAAAGAGGCCACCACGGTGCGCCCACCCAGCCAGTTCACCGCTTGCGCCATCAAGGCGGTGGCGTTGTCGAGCGGCGCATTGAGCATGGCCAATTGCACCGCGGCCACCGTGCGGCCCGGTATCTGCGCCAACCACTGCCGGGGAACCGCCAGACGGTGCAGCAAATCAGGCTCTGAAGCACCCAACAAGGCCTCGCCGGGCAGCGGTTGGACGATGGAGTAACGGGTAAATTCACTGTGACGTTCCCACTTGACGGTGTAGCCGTCGAGCCGCAAACGCAAGAAATTGTCCTGCAGGCGCTCGGGGCTCAGTTCGTCCTGGCCGGGGAGGCGGTTCAAGTGGGCACATTCGGCTTCGCGGCTCACACCCTCGTTGAGCACCGCCACATAGACAATCAGCGCTGGCAAGCGGATGCGGGCGGAGGGGCGGGCGTGCACCTCGTTGTGCAGCGCCGTGCGCTGCGCATCGTCCGGCGGCAAGCAGTGAAGCACAGGGGAAACAGGATCAGTCGGATTGGCAGTTTGCATGAGCGCTATTTTGCCGAGTTTTTGACCTTGTCCACATCACAAGCTGCTGACAAAGGCCGCCACATCCGGGCGCAATCGTGCCGGTCTGCCCTTGGCCACGGTGCCAATGTTGATGCAGCACACGGCCTGCTCATGTTCATGCATGCCAAACAGCGTACGTAGCTGGGGCGATGCCAGCGCCTGGCCACTGGTGAGCCCAGAGCCAAAGCCCATGGCATGCGCTGCCAATAACACGTTTTGAACAGCACACCCCAGCGACACCAGACGCTCGGCATCGCTGACCGCCAGTTCACCCGACTCCTGCCGCTGGGCGTCTCGCTCGGGCGTGCTGCCGACCAACCTGGCAATGGCCAACATCAGAAATGGCGCACGGTGCGCCTTGTCACGGGCATTTTCAATTTGCTCTGGCGTGGCCGTGGGGTCGCGGTCTTGCAGTGCCAGGCCAAACACCTCGGCCAGCAACGCGCGCTTGTCGGCGGGCACCAGCACAAAACGCCAAGGCAACAATTGACCGTGGTCGGGAGCCGCCGCCGCCGTGCCAAGAATTTCCTGTATTTGTGGCGTGGATGGACCCGGATCGACCAGGCGGCGGGGTGCCACATGCTGGCGCGAGTGAATCAGAGCCTTGGCAAATTCGGAAAATTCAAAACTGGCGGGTACATCCATGAAGTCATTCCTGTGTGTTCAGCCACAAGTGTGCCTTATCCACAGCAAGGGTCAAGCGGTGAGCCACCTCTGCACTTCAGCCACCGTCGGAATGCGCCCGCTGCTGACCAGTTTGTCGTTGACGACCAGACCCGGTGTCGACAGCAGGTCGTATTGCATGATCTGCTTGATGTCGCTTAGCTTGGTGAATTCGGCCTGCACATTGGCGGCTGCTGCGGCCTCTCTGGCGATAGCTTCCAGCTTTCTGCAATTGGCACAGCCAGGTCCGAGGATTTTGATATGGACCATGTTTTTTCTCCTTGAAGTAACAATACATCAGGCTGGCGCGCGGCCCATGTGACGGCGCCCCAACCACACCATGGTGCCCGCCAGCACGGCCACGAAAACGCCAAGGGCCAGCAGCGACGGCAGCCAGCCCAGCCCATCCACCCAGGCGCCGTAAAGCAGACCTGCACAGACGCTGAACACCGCCACCAGGCCCACATAAGCCAGGGTCTTGGTCCAAGCGATCACGGCGGCCACCATCAACATGCTTTGCAGGCTGAGCTCGGGG
>JAQSDS010000479.1:4429-9939 GCA_029946045.1 Rhodoferax sp. | reverse complement strand
GAAAGTCGTCGCAGCGACCATGCCGGGCTTTGTGGCCGCTTAGAATCCTTTAGTTGACGTGCACGTCAATCAGATTGACGTCGGCATGGTGTGTTTGTGCCTATTTTTAACCTTCTGGAGAGAGACAGTATGAAAGTCCTGGTCGCAGTCAAGCGTGTGGTGGACTACAACGTGAAGGTCCGGGTCAAGTCGGACAACACGGGTGTGGACACTGCCAACGTCAAAATGAGCATGAACCCGTTTGACGAAATCGCCATCGAAGAAGCCGTACGCCTGAAAGAAAAAGGCGTGGCCACCGAGATCATTGCCGTCTCTTGTGGCGTCACCCAGTGCCAGGAAACCCTGCGCACCGCCATGGCGATTGGCGCCGACCGCGCCATCCTGGTCGAAACCTCTGAAGAACTGCAGCCCCTGGCCGTGGCCAAACTGCTCAAAGCCCTGATCGACAAGGAACAGCCCGGTTTGATCATTCTGGGCAAACAAGCGATCGACGACGACTGCAACCAGACCGGCCAAATGCTCGCAGCACTCGCCGACCTGCCGCAAGTCGCCTTTGCCAGCAAACTTGAAGTAGCTGACGGCAAAGCCACGGTGTCGCGTGAAATCGACGGCGGCTCCGAGACCCTGTGCGTCACCCTGCCAGCCGTGGTTACCGCTGACCTGCGCTTGAACGAGCCGCGCTACGTCACCCTGCCCAACATCATGAAGGCCAAGAAAAAGCCCATGGACATCCTCAAGCCCGAAGACCTCGGTGTCGATGTGTCTCCGCGCATCAAGACCCTCAAGGTCAACGAGCCACCCAAGCGCAGCGCCGGCGTCAAGGTGCCCGACGTGGCCACGCTGGTCGCCAAACTCAAGAACGAAGCCAAAGTATTGTGAAACCTTGCGGGTCAGACCACTCGCATAGCGATGTGCTCTGACCCCAACTGATTAAAGGACTCCTCATGACCACCCTCGTCATCGCCGAACACGACAACGCCTCCCTCAAGCCCGCCACCCTCAACACCGTAACCGCTGCTGTCCAATGCGGTGGTGACGTGCATGTGCTGGTCGCTGGCCACAACGCGGCTGCGGCTGCGGCGGCAGCGGCCCAAATTGCCGGTGTCAGCAAAGTGCTGCACATCGACGCTGAATCGCTGGCGCACGGCATTGCTGAAAACCTCACGGCCCACATTGTTCCCTTGGCCGCCAACTACAGCCACCTGCTGTTCCCGGCCACCGCTGCTGGCAAGAACGTGGCCCCGCGCGTGGCCGCCAAGCTCGATGTCGGTCAGCTCTCCGATGTGACCAGGGTGATCAGTGCCGATACCTTCGAGCGCCCCATCTATGCCGGCAACGCCATCGCCACCGTGCAAAGTCTGGACGCCATCAAGGTCCTGACGGTGCGCACCACCGGCTTTGATCCTGCTGCCCTGGGTGGCTCGGCCGCCATCGAGTCCATCGCTGCGCAGGCTGTGCCCGGCAACACCAGCTATCTGGGTTCCGAGATCGCCAAGAACGACCGCCCCGAACTCACCGCCGCCAAGATCATCGTCAGCGGTGGCCGTGCCCTGGGCTCGCAAGAGAAGTTCAACGAGATCATGACCCCGTTGGCCGACAAGCTGGGTGCCGCCATTGGCGCCAGCCGCGCTGCGGTGGATGCAGGCTACGCCGCCAACGACCTGCAAGTGGGTCAGACCGGCAAGATCGTCGCGCCTCAGCTCTACATTGCTGCGGGCATCAGTGGGGCCATCCAGCACCTGGCTGGCATGAAGGACAGCAAGGTCATCGTGGCCATCAACAAAGACCCCGAGGCACCGATCTTTAGCGTGGCCGACTATGGCCTCGAAGCCGATTTGTTTGTCGCCGTGCCGGAACTGACCGCTGCACTTTGATACCTTGCGGGTCAGACCACTCGCGCAGCGATGTGCTCTGACCCCAACTAATTTGATACCTTGCGGGTCAGACCACTCGCGCAGCGATGTGCTCTGACCCCAACTAATTTGATACCTTGCGGGTCAGACCACTCGCGCAGCGATGTGCTCTGACCCCAACTGATTAAGGAAATCCCCATGAGCTACATCGCCCCCGTCAAAGACATGCTGTTCAACATCGAGCATCTGGCCGGTATTGACCAGATCGCCCGACTGCCAGGTATGGAAGATGCCGGTCTGGAGACCGCCCAAGCGGTGCTTGAAGAAGCCGCCAAGTTTTGCGAGGGTGTGCTCGCGCCTTTGAACTGGGAGGGCGATAAAAACCCGTCCACCTGGAAAGACGGCGTGGTCACTGCCGCTCCGGGCTTCAAGGAAGCTTTCAAACAATACACCGAAGCTGGCTGGCAAGGGCTGCAACACCCGACTGACTTCGGTGGTCAGGGCTTGCCCAAGACCATTGGCTCGGCGGTAGGTGAAATGCAGAATGCGGCCAACCTGAGTTTTGCCCTGTGCCCCTTGCTGACTGACGGCGCCATCGGGGCGTTGCTCACGGCAGGCAGTCCGGAACTCAACGCCATCTATCTCGAAAAACTCGTCAGCGGCGAGTGGACCGGCACCATGAACCTGACCGAGCCGCAAGCCGGCAGTGACCTGGCCGCTGTGCGCACCCGCGCTGAACCGCAGGCGGATGGCAGCTACAAGGTGGCTGGCACCAAAATTTACATCACCTGGGGTGAGCATGACATGGCCGACAACATCGTCCATTTGGTGCTGGCCCGCGTTGCTGGCGCACCCGAAGGCGTGAAAGGCATCAGCCTTTTTGTCGTGCCGAAATTCATGGTCAATGCCGACGGTTCAATCGGTGCGCGCAACGACGTGCACTGCGTCAGCATCGAGCACAAGATGGGCATCAAGGCCAGCCCCACGGCCGTCCTGCAGTTTGGCGACCATGGTGGTGCCATCGGTTACCTGGTGGGCCAGGAAAACCGCGGTCTGGAGTACATGTTCATCATGATGAACGCGGCCCGTTATGGTGTCGGCGTGCAGGGCATCGCCATTGCCGACCGGGCTTATCAGAAAGCGGTGGAATTTGCCAAGGAGCGCATCCAGAGCCGTCCGG
The DNA here is from genome assembly GCA_029946045.1 of Rhodoferax sp. Lineage (GTDB taxonomy): Bacteria > Pseudomonadota > Gammaproteobacteria > Burkholderiales > Burkholderiaceae_C > Rhodoferax. The sequence goes on along the minus strand of JAQSDS010000479.1, from coordinate 6,906 downwards.
TTGACGGCTCGCTGCCGGCGGCAGGCCCCATCATCCACCACCCCGATGTGAAACGCATGCTGATGACCATGCGTGCTTACACCGAGGGCTGCCGTGCCCTGTCCAGCGTGGCGGCTGCGGCCTACGATGCGGCGCACCACCACATGGATGCCGACACGCGCAAGCAAAACCAGGCGTTCTACGAATTCATGGTGCCGCTGATCAAGGGCTACAGCACCGAGATGAGCTTGGAGGTGACCTCGCTGGGCGTGCAGGTCCATGGTGGCATGGGCTTCATCGAAGAAACCGGCTGTGCCCAGTATTACCGCGACGCCAAAATCCTGACCATTTACGAAGGCACCACGGCTATTCAGGCCAATGACTTGGTGGGGCGTAAGACTGCACGCGACGGTGGCCTGACCGCCAAAGGCATTGCCGCGCAGATCGAGGCCACCGAAGCCGAACTGCTGCAAAACGGCGGTGACGATGCCCAGGCGGTGGCCAAACGTCTGAAAGCAGCACGGCTGGCTTTCCTGGACGTGGTGGCTTTTGTGGCGGCCAACACCAAGACCCAGCCCAACGACGTTTTTGCCGGCAGCGTGCCCTACCTCATGTTGGCAGGCAACCTGATGGCAGGCTGGCAACTGGCGCGCGCCTTGCTGGTGGCTCAGGGGCTATTGGCCCAAGGGCAAAACGCGGCCTTCATGCAAGCCAAGATCACCACCGCACGTTTTTACGCCGACCACCTGCTGACCAAGGCCCCGGGCCTGCGCGACAGCATTGTGGATGGGGCGGGCTGCGTCACTGGCTTGGCGCTAGAGGCGTTTTGACCTGGTCAAAGTTCTAGCTCGGTGTAACCGGATTCCCGTTGATGGCGAATACGAGCCACCAGCACCAGATCACTGACATCGTCAAATTCATAACGTGCCAGATAGCCGCTGCGCTTGTGAGAAATAATCAATTCTCGTAAGCCAGCGCCAACCGGACGACCAATACCTGGCTGGTGGGTTAGAACCTGAAGTGCATCCAGAATAAATTCCAGCAATTCGCCGCGCATCGGATCCATGGATTCTGCAAGAAATTCTTCCAGTCGCAGCAGGTCGTCAAACGCGGCCTGGCTCAGGAAAACCCGTGGCATGAATCAGCCCAGACGTGCCGGCTGGGGTTTTTCCGGTTTGTCTTGAAGACCGACTCTGTGACGGGACATGGCGGAAAAGTAGCTCCGTACATCCGTCAGTTCGTAGCCCAGCTTGCTTGATTTCATGTCGCTTAAAGCGGTCATGGAATCTTGTGCAAATGATTCCTGAAGACGTGTTCTGCGCGCTGCATCGGCCAGGGTTTGAACCATGAATGCGTGCAAGGACAGACCGGCATTTTGCGCATCACGCGCAAGCTGCGCCTTCAGGGCGACTGGCAATTTCAGGCTGGTAGGGCGACTTGGCTCTGAAGTGACAGGCATTTGTGGACTCCAATGCGTTGAGTAGTTAATTTTGACTACCTGGTAAATTTAACACATTCAACGCCCCAACCCAGTCCAGTCCGCGCGCCTTGGCCAAGTCCCATTGGCGCTTGCGTTCGCGGGCGCCGGCTTTCTGGCTGTCGCTGGTGATGGCGTGGCACCGCGCGCAGCTGACGCCGTCCTCGAACAGCGGCGACAACTTGTCGGCCTCGCTGATAGGCATGCGGCAAGCCCGGCACAGGCCGTATTCGCCAACCTCGAGGCCGTGACCGACCGACACCCGTTCGTCAAAAACAAAGCAGGCCCCATGCCACAGGCTTTGCTCTGGCGGCACGGTTTCCAGGTATTTCAAAATGCCGCCTTCAAGGTGGTAAACCTCGTCAAAGCCCTGGGCGCGCAGCAGCGCTGTGGACTTTTCGCAGCGGATGCCACCGGTACAGAACATCGCCACTTTGGGTTTTTTGCCACTGGCAGGGTTCAGTGCCGCAGTCTGTTCGACCCACTGCGGCAGTTCCGAAAAGCTGTCGATGTGCGGATTGAGCGCGCCGGCGAAACTGCCGATGTCCACTTCGTAATGGTTGCGGGTGTCGACCACCACCACCTCGGGGTCCGAGATCAGCTGGTTCCAGTCGGCAGGTTTGACATAGGTGCCCGCCAGTTTGGCCGGGTTGGCCGCAGGCACGCCGAGCGTGACGATTTCGCGTTTCAGGCGCACCTTCATGCGGTAAAACGGTGCTTTGTCCGACCAGGCTTCCTTGTGCTGCAAGTCGGCCAGTCGCGGGTCTTGGCGCAAATAGGCCAGCACCGCGTGCACACCCTCGGCCGGGCCGGCAATGGTGCTGTTGATGCCCTCGGTGGCCAGCAAAATCATGCCTTTCACGCCGTGTTGCTGGCAGAACGCCAGCAGGGGTTCTTTCAGCGCGACGTAGTCTGGCAGGTCGATAAATTTGTAAAAGGCGGCGGTCAGGTAGTGCATTGGGTTAAATAGAAAAACTTGCGGGTCAGACCACTCGCGCAGCGACGTGCGCTGACCCCAACA
>JAQSDS010000479.1:0-4329 GCA_029946045.1 Rhodoferax sp. | reverse complement strand
GAATAGATGCTTGCGGGTCAGACCACTCGCGCAGCGACGTGCTCTGACCCCAACAGAATAGATGCTTGCGGGTCAGACCACTCGCGCAGCGACGTGCTCTGACCCCAACATTATGTAGGCCAGGTCGAGCCGTGCTCGGGCACGACCGCACGCCAGCCCAGTTCGTGCGTGATGCGGCTGCGCATCATATCGGCAGGGCCGGCATCGCCATGCACCACATACACCTGATCGGGTGGCTCGGGCATGGTGCGCAGCCACGCCAGCAGCTGGTTGGCGTCGGCATGGGCCGACGCAGAGACAAGTTGCACCACTTCGGCGTTGACGTCGACATCACGCCCATGGATGCGCACCGACTTGGCACCGCTGGCCAGTGTGGCGCCACGCGTGCCGGGGGCCTGGTAGCCGGTCAGGATGATCATGTTGCGGTGGTTGCCGGCGTAGTGCGCCAGGTGGTGCAGCACACGCCCGCCGGTGGCCATGCCGCTGGCTGACAGGATCACCATCGGGCCGTGGCGGCTGGCCAGCGCCTTGGACTCGTCGGTGCTGTTGATCATGGTGGCGTTGCGGGTCAGGGCGAGGCTGTCCTGGTGACTCAGGCGGTGCTCACCGGGGTGGTCTTCAAACAAGTGGGTGGTGTGCACTGCCATCGGGCTGTCCAGAAAAACCGGTAGCGAGGTCGGCAACTCACCCTTCATTTTGAGCAGGTGAATGGCATGCAGCAAAGCCTGGGCCCGGCCCACGGCAAAGACCGGCACCACCGCCACGCCGCCGCGCTTGGCCACGCGCTGCAGGGCCGGTGCCAGTTCGGACGGAATATCTTCTTTGGGGTGGACCCGGTCACCGTAGGTGGATTCGATCAGCACGGTGTCGGCCTGCGGTGCAGCATCGGGCGGGCTCATGATGAGGTCGTCGGGACGGCCCAGGTCGCCCGAGAACAAAATGCGCCGGCCCGCTACTTCGAGCAGGATACTGGAGGCCCCCAAGATATGCCCGGCTGCGCTGAAGCTGGCTTTCCAGCCCGGCATGAGGTTGATGGCTCTGTCAAATTCCACGGCCTTGAGCAAGGGCAGGGCGTCGAGTGCATCTTGCCGGGTGTACAGCGGCAGGGCGGGCGCGTGCTTGGAAAAGCCATGGCGGGTGGCAAACGCAGCGTCTTCTTCCGGGATGTGGCCGCTGTCAGGCCACAGGATACGGCACAGGTCGCGTGTGCCCCGGCTGGCGTAAACATGGCCGGTAAAACCTTCCTTGGCCAGCAGTGGGATGTAGCCGCTGTGGTCCAGGTGGGCGTGGGTCAGCAGCACCGCATGAATCTGATCTGGGGGCACCGGCAAGGGCGCCCAGTTGCGCAGGCGCAATTGTTTGTAGCCCTGAAACAGGCCGCAGTCCACCAGCAGGCGTTTGCCGTCGTGCTGCACCAGGTACTTGGAGCCGGTCACGGTGCCGGCTCCGCCCAGAAAGGTGATGGTGACACTCATCGCAAGGTCTCCTTGTGTTGCCCAATCAAAAAGCCACGCCGTCGTCATGCAACAGCGTGGCTTTATTTTGAACTTTTTAAAGCTCGGTCAGACGACAAATATCAACTAAAAAAGTTTTTCAGCCGATCGGTCCAGCTGTCGCCGGTGGGCGAATGTTTGCTGCCGCCCTTTTTGAAAGACTCATCGAGTTCGCGCATCAGCTTGCGCTGGTGCTCGGTCAATTTGACGGGGGTTTCAACCAGGATGTGGCAGTACAGGTCACCGGGATAGTTGGAGCGCACGCCCTTGATGCCCTTGCCGCGCAGGCGGAACTGCTTGCCGGTCTGGGTGCCCTCAGGAATATCGATGGCGGCCTTGCCTTCGAGTGTGGGCACGTCAATTTCGCCGCCTAACGTGGCCGTGATGATGCTGATCGGCACAGAGCAATGCAGGTCGTCGCCGTCGCGTTCAAAAATGTCGTGCTTTTTCAGGCGAATTTCAATGTACAGGTCGCCCGGCGGCCCGCCGTTGGTACCCGGCTCGCCGTTGCCTGCGCTGCGGATGCGCATGCCACCGTCGATGCCCACCGGAATCTTGACTTCCAGTGTCTTCTGTTTTTTGATCTTGCCCTGGCCATGGCAAGCGGTACAGGGTTCGGGGATGACCTTGCCGGTGCCGCGGCAGGTGGGGCAGGTTTGTTGCACGCTGAAAAAGCCCTGGCGCATTTGTACTGCGCCTGAGCCGCCGCAGGTGCCGCAGGTTTTGGCCTGGGTGCCGGGTTTGGCACCGCTGCCGTGGCAGGTGTCGCAGTTGTCCCAGCTGGGAATGCGGATTTGCGCGTCCTTGCCCTTGGCGGCTTCTTCCAGTGTCACCTCCATGGCGTAGCTCAAATCACCGCCGCGGTAGACCTGTCGGCCACCGGCGCGGCCACCGCGTTGCTGGCCAAACATGTCACCAAAAATGTCACCAAAAGCTTCGGCAAAACCGCCATAGGCTTCCCCACCCTGCGCACCGCGCATGTTCGGGTCGACCCCGGCAAAGCCATGCTGGTCGTAGGCTGCCCGCTTTTGCGGGTCCGACAGCATTTCGTAGGCTTCCTTGGATTCCTTGAATTTCTCTTCGGCCACTTTCGCGGCATCGCCCTGGTTGCGGTCAGGGTGGTGCTTCATCGCGTGCTTGCGATAGGCCTTCTTGATCTCTTCGTCCGAGGCATTCTTGGGAACACCCAGCACTTCGTAGTAATCTCTTTTGGACATGGTCTGGTATTGCCTGATGTCAATGCAAACGCCGCGGTGAACTTTTAAGGGTTCAGCGCGGCGCCCACCGACGGTTTAAAAACAGCGTGACAACAAGGGCTTAGGGCTTCTTGACTTCTTTCACTTCTGCGTCCACCACATTGTCGTCGGCTTGAGCCGAGCCACCTTGCGCACCCGCTTGACCGGCATCACCCGCCTGGCCTTCAGCTGCCTGCTTGGCCTGCATGTCGGCGTACATTTTTTCGCCGAGTTTCTGGCTCACGGTCATGAGGGCGGCGCTTTTCTCGTCAATGGCGGCCTTGTCGTCAGCCTTGAGGGCCTCTTCGAGATGCTTGATGGCTTCTTCGATGCTGGTCTTCTCAGTGGCGTCGATCTTGTCGCCGTACTCGGCCAGGCTCTTCTTGACGCTGTGCAGGCTGGCATCGGCCTGGTTCTTGGCTTGCACCAGTTCGAGTTTTTTCTTGTCGTCAGCCGAGTTGAGTTCAGCATCCTTGACCATTTGCTGGATTTCAGCTTCGGTCAGGCCGGTGTTGGCCTTGATGGTGATCTTGTTCTCTTTGCCGGTGCCCTTGTCTTTGGCGCCCACATGCAGGATGCCGTTGGCGTCGATGTCAAAAGACACTTCGATCTGCGGCGTACCGCGCGAGGCGGGCGGAATGCCTTCGAGGTTGAACTCGCCCAGCAGCTTGTTGCCGGCAGCGATTTCGCGCTCGCCCTGGAACACCTTGATGGTCACCGCAGGCTGGTTGTCGTCGGCGGTCGAGAAAGTCTGGGCAAACTTGGTCGGAATGGTGGTGTTCTTGGTGATCATCTTGGTCATGACACCGCCCAGGGTTTCAATGCCCAGGGACAAGGGGGTCACGTCGAGCAGCAACACGTCCTTGCGGTCGCCACTGAGCACCTGGCCCTGGATGGCGGCACCCACGGCCACGGCTTCGTCAGGGTTGACGTCCTTGCGTGGCTCCTTGCCGAACAGCTCCTTGACCTTTTCCTGCACCTTGGGCATGCGGGTCATGCCGCCGACCAGAATCACGTCGTTGATGTCGGAGGCGGTCACACCGGCGTCCTTCAGGGCGATGCGGCAGGGGGCAATGGTGCGCTCGATCAGCTCTTCCACCAGGCTCTCCAGCTTGGCGCGGGTGAGTTTGATGTTCAGGTGTTTCGGGCCCGAGGCATCGGCGGTCACGTAGGGCAGGTTGATGTCGGTTTGCGAGCTGCTGGAGAGCTCGATCTTGGCTTTTTCGGCGGCCTCCTTCAGGCGCTGCAGGGCCAACACGTCGTTCTTGAGGTTGACGCCAGATTCCTTCTTGAACTCGTCAATGATGAAGTCGATGATGCGCTGGTCAAAGTCTTCGCCACCCAGGAAAGTGTCGCCGTTGGTGGACAGCACTTCAAACTGTTTCTCGCCATCGACATCGGCGATCTCGATGATCGACACGTCAAAGGTGCCGCCGCCGAGGTCATACACCGCAATCTTGCGGTCGCCTTTTTCATTTTTGTCCATGCCAAAGGCAAGGGCTGCGGCGGTGGGCTCGTTGATGATGCGCTTGACATCGAGGCCGGCAATGCGGCCGGCGTCTTTGGTGGCTTGGCGCTGCGCGTCGTTGAAGTAGGCGGGC
>JAQSDS010000478.1 GCA_029946045.1 Rhodoferax sp. | reverse complement strand
GGAAGCACCTTGGTCAAAGCGCACCTTCACGTTTGAGCAAGGCGGCCTTGCGGTCTAGCCCACCCGCGTAGCCCGTCAGGTCGCCATGGGCGCCAAGCACACGGTGACATGGCACGACGATGCTCAAGGGGTTGCGTGCCACCGCGCCGCTGACGGCGCGTACCGCCGTGGGGCGGCCGATTTTGGCGCTCAGGGCACCGTAGCTGCAGGTTTGCCCAAAGGCCAGGCTTTGCAGCGCCTGCCACACGGCTTGCTGAAACGCTGTGCCAGCGCGCAGGTCCAGTGACAGTTCAAATTGCCGGCGTTGCCCGCCAAAATACTGGGCCAATTGCTCCGTGGCCTGTTGCAGCAGTGGGTGGTCTGCCACCGTGGGCCACGCGCTGGCATCGGTCTGGTGGCGCTGGCCCTCAAACCAGACGCCGCACAGGCCTTGTGGGCTGGCTGCCAGGCGCATGCGCCCCAGTGGGCTGTCAAACGTAGTGGTCACGATGGCGATGGAGTTTTTCATATTTTTGACTACTTTGGTGCCTTGGATGATAAGCGCTGCACACGCTTCAAGCGCACATCCGGGTCCCGTGGCGGACAGGGTGCCGCCTACAATTCAAGGCATTATTGAAACAACAACACCAACAGGGAACCCCATGCAGTTAACCGCTTCCATTTTCAAGGCCTATGACATTCGCGGCGTCGTACCCAGCACCATTGACGCTTCGGTGGCGCAAGCTTTGGGCCGGGCCTTTGGCACGGTGGCCCTGCGCGAAGGGCAAACTGCGGTGGCCGTGGGCCGTGACGGCCGCTTGAGCGGGCCGGACTTGAGCGCAGCCCTGATGCGCGGTTTGGCTGAGGTGGGTGTCGAAGTGATCGACATTGGCCTGGCGACCACGCCTATGCTCTACTTTGCCGCCAATACCTTGTGCGCCAGTGGTATTCAGGTGACCGGCAGCCACAACCCCAAGGACTACAACGGCTTCAAGATGGTGCTGGCCGGTCGCGCCATTTATGGCGATGAAATCCAGGCGCTGCGTCGCATGATGGAAGCCGAGAGCTGGGAACTGCGCGCGGGCGGCTTGGTGCGCAGCGTCGACGTGCTGGCGGCTTACCAGGCGCGCATTGTGGGCGACATCAAACTGGCGCGCCCTTTGAAGATTGTGGTGGACTGCGGCAACGGCATTGCGGGCGCGTCGGCCCCCAGCATTTTGCGCGCCATTGGTTGCGAGGTGACTGAGTTGTTCAGCGAGGTGGACGGCAATTTCCCCAACCACCACCCCGACCCGAGCAAGCCTGAGAACCTGCGCGATCTCATGGCCGCGCTTGCAGCAGGGGATGCCGAGCTGGGCTTGGCCTTTGACGGCGATGGCGACCGTCTGGGCATTGTCACCAAAGAGGGCAACACCATTTACCCGGATCGCCAGATGATGTTGTTTGCCCGCGATGTGCTGCAGCGCTCGCCGGGCGGCACCATTGTGTTCGACGTGAAATGTTCGCAACGTCTGGCGCCTGCCATTGCCGCCGCGGGTGGCGTGCCCATGATGTTCAAGACCGGCCATTCACTGATCAAGGCCAAAATGAAAGAAATCGACTCGCCGCTCGGGGGCGAGATGAGTGGCCACGTGTTCTTCAAGGAACGCTGGTACGGCTTTGACGACGGCACCTACGCCGGTTGCCGCCTGCTCGAAATTTTGAGCCAGTCGCCCGACGCGAACGCGGTGCTCAATGCCTTGCCGAGCAGTTTTTCCACCCCCGAACTCAACGTGAAATGCACTGAGGGCCAGCCCCCGCTGTTGGTGGCGCAATTGGTGGCCTCGGTTAATTTCCCGGCTCCGGCCAAGCTCAACACCATCGACGGCCTGCGGGTCGATTGGCCCGATGGTTTTGGTTTGATCCGCGCGTCCAACACCACGCCGGTACTGGTACTGCGATTTGAGGGCCACACGCCCGAGGCTCTGGCGCGCATTCAGGCCGACATGATGGCCTTGTTGCATCAGGTGCTGCCCGGTGCCGTCACTGACGAGGCCGCGCATTGAAGATTCTGATCGTCAAGCTGTCATCGCTTGGCGACGTGGTGCACGCCATGCCGGCCGTGCAAGACATGCTTTGTGCCATGCCCGACGCGCAAATTGACTGGGTGGTGGAACGTGGCTTTGCACCGCTGGCGCAACGCTGCAAGGGCGTTGGCCATGTCATTGCCAGCGACTTGCGGCGCTGGCGCAAAGCGCCTTTCAGCGCTGAAACACGCCGCGCCTGGAGGGCGTTCAAGGCCGAGCTGCAACAAGAACCATACGACGCGGTAGTTGACTTGCAGGGCCTGACCAAATCGGCGCTTATCGCCTGGCTGGCCCGTTTAAGCCCCGGTGGCCAGCGTTATGGTTTGGCCAATCAGACTGATGGCTCCAGCTTTGAGGCCCCCGCGCGCTGGGTGGCCGATGTGGCCATCACGCTGCCAGCGCATTGCCACGCTGTCACGCGCTCGCGCCTCCTGTGCGCCCAGGCCTTTGACTACCCGTTGCCGCAAACGCTGTCATTTGGTCTGCACGCCGCTCCTGGTCACCCTGAGGATGCCGACAAACCGTGGCAATCTTGTGTGGCGCTGGTGCACGGCACCTCGCGGGCCGACAAGCAGTGGCCCATTGATCACTGGCGTGCGTTGGCTCTGCGGCTGAACGCAGCTGGCTATGGCGTCGTGTTGCCGCACGGCAGCTCGGCCGAGGAGGGCGTTGCCCACCAGATTGCCCTGAATCTGCCGCAGGCACAAGTCTGGCCGCGCCTGGGCCTGGACAAGCTGACCGACGCGCTGTCAGCTTGCGCCGGTGTGATCGGTGTCGACAGCGGCCTGAGCCACATTGCCGTCGCACTGGACCTGCCCCATGTGCAGCTTTACAACTTTGACACCGCCTGGCGCACCGGCCCGCTGCCCGGCTCCACGCGCCAGTGCAGTGTGTACGGCCAGCCCACGCCCTCGGTCGACGCTGTCTGGCAGGCCTGGCTGGGTGTGCTGTCGGGCGCGGCTGCCGCATGATTCGCTGGCTCTATTCCTGCTTGATGTGGCTGGCGCAACCGCTGCTCAGGCGCAAGTTGATGCGTCGCAGCGTGATGGAGCTGGGCTACGGGCAATTCATTGAAGAGCGTTTTGGTCACTATGCCGCGCCTGTGCCTGTGCACCATGGCCCTACGGTCTGGCTGCACGCGGTTTCGCTGGGCGAAACCCGCGCCGTGGCCGTGCTGGTAGCAGCCTTGCGTGAACGCTTGCCCGGCATGCGCCTGCTGCTCACCCATGGCACCGCCACCGGCCGCGCTGAAGGCGTCAAACTATTGCAGTCCGGCGACCTGCAGGCCTGGCAGCCCTGGGACACGCCAGGTGCAGTGCAGCGTTTTTTGAAGCACTTCAAGCCGGACTTGGGCGTTCTGATGGAAACCGAAGTGTGGCCGAATCTGGTGCATGGCTGCCAAAGCCAGCATGTGCCGCTGGTGCTGGTGAACGCGCGCTTGAGCGACAAATCGCTGCGGCAAGCACAGCGTCTGGCCTGGCTGGCGCGTCCGGCCTTTGCGGCGCTGACAGCCGTGTGGGCGCAAACCTCGCAAGATGCGCAGCGGCTGCAGGCGCTGGGCGCCAAGGTGCAGGGCGTGTTGGGTAACCTCAAATTTGATGCCGCGCCAAACACAGATCAACTGGCCTTGGGGCAGCAATGGCGGGCGCAATGGAGCCAGCCCGTGGTGATGTTCGCCAGCTCGCGCGAGGGTGAAGAGCTGGCGTTGTTGCAGATATTGAACCAAGCCGGGCACCTTCGGCCCGAGGGCGGGCCTCCCACAGGGGCAGGGGATCCTGTAGGAGCGGCGCCCTCGCCGCGATGGCCTACCGTGACCCCTGTGGGAGCGGCGCCCTCGCCGCGATGGCCTGCCGTGCAATGGCTCATCGTGCCGCGCCACCCGCAGCGCTTTGACGCGGTGGCCACCTTGATCGAATCGCACGGCTTTACCGTGCAACGGCGCAGTGCTTGGGGGCAGGGCGGACCGTTTGCCGTGGCCGGTGACAAACCAACGATCTGGCTTGGCGATTCGCTGGGCGAGATGGCGCTGTACTACGGTCTGGCTGATGTCGCCTTGCTGGGCGGCAGCTTCGAGCCGCTGGGTGGCCAGAACCTGATCGAAGCAGCCGCCTGTGGCTGCCCGGTGGTCATCGGGCCACACACCTTCAATTTTGCCGAAGCAGCCGAGCAGGCGCTGGTGGCCGGTGCGGCGCTGCGGGTGGCAGACCTGGGTCAGGCGGTGGATGGTCTCGGCACCTTGCTCTGCGCTGATGCATTGGCAACTGCCCGGCAAGCCGCCAAACGCTTTGCAAAATCGCATCAGGGCGCGGCCAGGCGGCTGGCGGATGCGGTGGCGCGCTGCCTTGCGGATTGAGTCAATTCAATCCTTCCATAAGCAGATGCTGTTATCTCGAACGCATTGAAGCAAGCCATGACTCCCAACTCCATGGGTTGTCGCGCTGTTATTGCCGTTACTTTTTTGCCTAAGGCAGGCCGATGTAGTCACGATGTTTTGATTTAAATCAAGGTTTTCTTTGATTAAAAGAATTCCATATCCCGTTCAAGTTAAGAGGCTATATCATCGCGACTACATGAAAAAGTGTGAAACCAAGGTAAAGAACTTGTCTGCAGACTTTACGTCGGTGAAACAACGATAAAGCAACATCTATTCTGTAAATTTCGATTTTCGTTCTGGGGTTGTTGCGCAATAGCGTCGGGTCAAGGCTTCATGTTCAGGTAGATTTTTGCTGTCATCCACTCCTCGTCTTGTTCAGACAGCAAAGCACTGATTAGGCGCAGGCAGCTGTCGGGGTTGGGAAACAAAGTCGCGACTCGGGTTCGGCGCTTGAGTTCCTTGTTCAAGATCACCAAAGATGGAACAACACCTGTAAGCTTACTGTCTGCAGCTGCTGGCATGAAGAATCCGTTGGCCGGTTTCACTGGTGCTCCAGGTTTCTTGCTGGCCTATGCGAAAACTCAGGATGGGGTTACACCGGTTGACTACAACAACCTGGACAACGGATCGGCTAACGCCCAACCAAAGAGCGTGTCGATTGCTGACCTTCTGGACACTGCCAAGGCAGCCTCATCTGGTACCTTGGCCGGTCCTGATGCAAACGGCTACTACACCGCAACCATCAAAGGCACCAATGTGTTCCCGGCTGACGTAAAACTTCGTACCGTGGCGCTTCAAGGTTACTTCACGCAAATCAGCCCTGCGGCTGGCCGCCATACCCTGTCGGTCGTGAAGATGGTGGGTTCGGACACGGCTCGTCGTTCTGTGGTTGAGCCGAACAAGTGTGGTAATTGCCATGAAGTGTTTGAAGGTCACGGCGGTAACCGCAACATCGGCCTTGGCTCGGAAGGTATTGTGGTCTGCGTGGTTTGCCATAATCCTGGCATTGTGACCAGCGGTCGTGGTATTGCTGATGCTACCCTTGCTGCCTACTCATTCACTGCAGCGGAAAACACATTGTTGCTAAATTGGGGTGTTACAAAAGCCGCTCCAAACGCAGCTTTGAGCTTCCCGCAAGTGTCCAACAACTTCAAGGATATGATCCACGGTCTGCATGCCGGCAAAGACCGCACCAACCCGATCCGGATTGCGCGCGACGCGACCAGCCGGGGTGTGATCAACCTAATCGACGGTGCCAATATCGGATTCCCAGGTAACCTGAACAACTGCGAGTCTTGCCACAAGGCAGGCACGTACAGTTCAGTTCCGGCAAACACACTGTTGACCTCGGTCGAGGCAGACGACGGTGCGCGTACTGGCGCTGGCGGCAGCCGGATCCCAGCGGATGCCAAAACTTCGTTGAATCAACCGAATCTGGCTGACAAAGTGACCACACCGTTCACTGCGGCTTGCGTCAGCTGCCACGACGGTGCCGTTGCCAAAGCCCACATGGCCACACAGGGTGGTCAGATTCTGGTTGCACGCAGTGCAGCAAATGCAGCAGGTGAAGCCTGCGCTGTTTGCCACGCCGCTGGCAAACCGGAAGATCCGGCAGTGGTTCACAAGTAAGCGATCAAACGGAGGGGTCACCTCCGTCTAACCCGAACCCCGGAGCTCACCATACCTCCGGGGTTTTTTCTATCGGACGATACACTCGAAGCACCTAAACAAGCCTGAAACAAATATGAAATCAAGAATTACCAAATACAGCGTCATCGCCTTCACTTTGCTGCTGACTGCTGGCCTTTGCGCTGCTGCTGACGGCAAGAGCGTTGCGCCACAACAAGCTGCCAGCAAGACCGCCGTGAGTCCACCGAGCGCTAAGACACGCTCAGAGGTCAATCCGAAGGTGATAGCCAAAGTCAAACTGGTCAACATCAACGGTGCCAACAAAGAAGAATTGAAGACGCTTCCGGGCATCAGCGACGCCGAAGCAGACAAGATCATCGCTGGTCGTCCTTACGGCAGCAAAGCGCATCTGCTGACACACAACATCGTCAGCGCAGCGGTTTATGACGGGTTAAAGAGTCTAGTGATTGCGAAGCAGCCAACCAACGATGCAGGCAAGAATGCTGAGCTTTACAAGAAAAAGTAGCACGCATCACTGGCAATCAACGAGTTTGCTAGAAGTTTTCCATCGTGTGCTTGCCTCTGCTACCAATGACAAGCCATTTATTGCTGGTTGGTTCAGACTTTGTTCGGACCATGATGGAGCTACACAATGATCAAAAAATGCGTGGTTGCAGCTGTCGTTTTGGCTGGACTCTTAGTGGCATGTTCAAAGACTGAAACACAGGTGAATGCCGCCACCAGCGGCCCGAAACTGGCTCAGGATAGCGCCAGCCCCGAGGCGCAATCGCTCGATTACAAATTGATTTGTGAGCGTCTTACCGGGCTTGCACCCGAGACACGCAAAGCTGCTCTGGCAGTGAATTGCGTGACTGAATATCAAAATATGCTCCCGTCATGCCAGAACGCGCCCGTCGTCAACACTTGTTATGCTAATTTGAAAGAGTGGAGTGGACGGTTGGCTTGCCTGGACAGCTGCGTGCGGAAGTAGCGGTCAGCCTAATGGTTATGCCGGACAGGGGTGAAGCTGGGCGGAGGTGTCAAGTTCACCTAAAGGGCGGATATTGCCGCTGCCTTTGCGTTGTCGAAAACGATTGAAGGAATGTGATCATGACCAGGAAAATCAAAGTGGCTGATCTGCCAGCGTTCGACATGGCCGAAATGCTCAAGACCGATGAAGACGTGGCGAACTACATCACCGTTGTTCTTGAAGAGAACGACATGAGCGAACTTACGCATGCCCTTGGTGTGGTGGCGCGCGCCCGTGGCATGGGTTCTGTCGCAGAAAAGTCTGGTCTGACCCGTGAAGCGCTTTACAAGGCCCTGCGACCAAGTTCGCAGCCCCGCTTTGACACGATCAACAGGGTTTGCACCGCATTAGGTGTACGGCTGGTTGCGCAAGTCGCCCAGGGGGCATAGTCAGGTCTGAGCATTGGAAACTGACCCGCTTCATGAATTTGCTTTATGGCGTGTTGAGAGGTGACCCGTTGGCGTTGTTGGGCGTGTCACACATTTTCAGTGTCACACATTTTCTTGACAAAATATTCCATAGAGGTTATATTTTTACGATGAAATGGGAAGTTGAATACACCGACGAGTTTGCTGATTGGTGGAACGGTTTGTCTGAAGAGGAGCAGTCGTCGCTGACTGCTTCGGTGATGTTGCTCGAAGAACGTGGCCCAAACTTGGGTTTTCCACACAGCAGTGGCATTAATGGTTCAAAACATAGCCATATGCGAGAGTTGCGCACTCAGCATGGTGGCAAACCGTTCCGGACGCTGTATGCCTTTGATCCAAGACGGAACGCTATTTTGTTGATCGGTGGAGACAAGACTGGAGACAGCCGTTGGTATGACGTTAATGTTCCGATTGCCGACAGTCTCTATGACGACCATCTGGAACAACTACGAAAGGAAGGGTTGGTTAATGGCTAAGAAATTTGCAGAGCTCCGCGCACAAATGTCGCCTGAAGCGCAAAAACGCGCCGAAACGATGGCTCAAACCATGTTGGCCGAAATGCCCCTGAACGAACTGCGCCAAGCACGTGGGCTGTCGCAGAAGATGTTGGCCGAGGTGTTGCACGTGCAGCAGCCATCAATCGCCAAGATTGAAAAACGCACAGACATGTACTTGTCGACGCTGCGTAGCCACATTGAGGCCATGGGTGGTGAATTGGAAGTTGTGGCAAGGTTTCCTGATGGTGCGGTCAGGATCAGCAATTTTTCTGAATTGGGCAAGGGCATGCCGGCCACGCCCGACCTTGAACATTCGAATTGATGCCGAAGTGCTGGATGCATTCAAGGCAACCGACCCGGGCTGGCAGCACCGTTTTGACCCGATCAACAGGGTTTGCTCTGCACTGGGGGTGAAGCTGGTGGCGCAAGTGGCGCGTGCTTGAGAGAGGTGGCTCCGCAAATTTGAACAGTTGAGATAAAGCAAAACTTCTGGTATCGAGCCTGGCCAACCTATGTAATTTGCAACAGAGCTTTCATTTTGGCTCTTACGTGCAGCATGACGTCTGCCGGGACCACAGCCTTCTTCTTGGCTCGTCTCATCTTCCAGTCAAGTGATTTCACCTGATCGGCCAGCACTGCGCAGTCGATTCCGTCGACCTGTGTGAGCACTTCAAACGGATGGCCCTTGATCTTCGTCGTCATCGGGCAGCACACCATCAGTCCCGTTTTGCCGTTGTAGCTGGCCGGACTGATCACGAGTGCGGGTCGATGCCCAGCTTGTTCATGTCCGGCCTGGGGATCAAATTCAAGCCAAACCACTTCGCCCGTATCAGGCACGTAAGCACGCAGCATCAGAGCGCCTCTTTGCCGACGGGCGAACCGAAGCTGACCTCATCATGTGCATTCGCGGCATGGATGCCATTGATGAGCTCATTGAGGTCATATTCGACCCTTTCCGAGGGCTGGATGATGATGCGACCGCGCGAAACTACCAAATCAACCTTTTGTTCAAGTTGATATCCTGCTTCTTTTAAAACAGTTGTAGGCAGACGAAGAGCGGGACTGTTGCCCCATTTGCGAATGACGGCTTCCATAAGGCTACTCCTTTAGTGTTTCTACATTGTAGATACGCTCGTCTGGATTCGCAAGGCCATGAAGTTCCGGATCTTGGCTTGAATGAGGCTGCCAATTGCGAGGATTCGTGTTGCGTTGTTGACGCCGCGCCTTGCCGCACAGCGCTGGTTATTTCAGGATGTCACCCAGGCACAGGTACTTGATTTCCACGTAGTCGTCGATGCCGTGGTGCGAGCCTTCGCGGCCCAGTCCGGATTGTTTGACGCCACCAAACGGCACATGCTCGGTCGCCAGAATGCCAACGTTGATACCGACCATGCCGTATTCCAGTGCCTCGGCTACGCGGAAGATGCGGCCCACGTCGCGGCTGTAAAAATAGCTTGCCAGGCCGAATTCGGTGTTGTTGGCAGCATCCACGGCTTCCTGCTCGGTCTGGAACTTGAAGATGGGGGCAAACGGGCCAAAGGTTTCTTCCCTGGCGCACAGCATGTCGGCAGTGGCGTCCGCCACCACGGTGGGCTCGAAGAACTGACCTGTCAGGCGTTTGCCGCCCACCAGCAAGCGTGCGCCCTTGGCCACGGCGTCTTGTACATGGCGTTCCACTTTTTGCAGTGCGGCTTCTTCAATCAGCGGGCCCTGGTTCACGCCTTCGTCAAAGCCATTGCCGACTTTGGCAGTTTTCACCTTGGCGGCGAACTTGGTGACAAATTCGTCGTACACGCCCGCCTGGACGTAAAAGCGGTTGGAGCAGACACAGGTTTGGCCGGCGTTGCGGTACTTGGAGGCAAAGGCACCTTCGACCGCGCTGTCGATGTCGGCGTCGTCAAAGACGATGAAAGGCGCGTTGCCGCCAAGTTCCAGCGAGAGTTTCTTGACG
>JAQSDS010000477.1 GCA_029946045.1 Rhodoferax sp. | reverse complement strand
ACCCACGGCTCGCGCCAGGTCGCCTGCTGGTTGACCACCCTGGGCCACGCCAGCACAGCAACCCAAGCACTGGAGGCCGAATGAACCCCATGCGCAAACAAGCCCCCGTGCTGCCCACGTTACCCGCCGGCATCAGCCTTATCGTGAACCAAGTTACACGCCATTTCCCGGTGGGCAGTGGACTGCTGCGTGGCAAGCTAGGCAAAGCGCCTTCGGTGAAAGCAGTCGATGGCGTGAGCTTCCAGATTCGGCGCGGTGAAACCTTCAGTCTGGTTGGGGAGTCAGGTTGTGGCAAGTCGACCCTGGCAAGGCTGGTCGCTGGCTTGGACACACCCAGCAGCGGCAGCATTGGCTTTGCAGATGCAGGTCAGAAAGGGCACCGCATTCAGATGATCTTCCAGGATCCCTACGCCTCGCTAAACCCCCGCTACCGCATTGGCACAGCGATTGCCGAACCGATCCGTTTCCAGAAACTATTGCCCGAGGCGCAGGTGATGCCGCGCGTGCACGAGTTGTTGCAGCAGGTAGGCCTGGCCCCAGCCGATGCGATGAAGTTTCCGCACGAGTTTTCTGGCGGTCAGCGTCAACGGGTGTCGATTGCGCGGGCGCTTGCGGGCAATCCCACCTTTCTTGTTTGCGACGAACCCACCTCTGCTCTTGATGTGTCGGTACAAGCCCAGATTCTCAACCTGCTGCGCGAGTTGCAAGAGCGGCTCGGGCTGACCTGTCTGTTCATCAGCCATAACCTGGCGGTGATCAACTACGTCTCACACGATGTGGGCGTGATGTACTTGGGCCGCCTGGCCGAGGTGGCACCCACGCGGGTGTTGTTCGAAGCACCCAAGCATCCGTACACCCAGCTGCTGCTGGCGGCGCTGCCGCAATTGGAGTCGCGAGGGCGCGATAAATCTCCCATCTCTGGCGAAATCCCCAGCCCGCTGAATCCGCCTTCGGGCTGCACTTTTCATCCGCGCTGTCCGCATGCCAACGACCGATGCAAAGCCGAAAAACCTGAACTGAGTGCGCAACCCGATGGTTCACAAGTCGCCTGCCACGCCGTGCAGGAGCGTCGCATTCCGGTGCTGTTCTACACCTCCTGAAAGATTGAACCATGTTGCACTCCCAAACGCCGATCGACCTGTTGATTGAGCACGGTACCGTGATCACCGTGGACACCGAGCGCCGGGTGATCGAAGACGGTGCCATTGCCGTGAACGGCGATCGCATCGTTGCCGTCGGCACCACGGCCGAACTGCAGGCCCGCTACAGCGCGCGCAAGACCCTCAACGCCTTTCGCAAAGCTGTCTTGCCTGGCCTCATTGACAGCCATGCCCATGCCGGGCACGGCCTGCTCAAGACCATGGGTGCGGGTGATGCGGGTGCCTGGATGGACGCCTGCCAGGTCATCTACACCCTGGGCTCAGACGAAGAGTTTTGGTACGCCGAGGCCAAGCTAGCGGCGCTGGAACGGCTCAAGTGCGGCACCACCACTGGCGTGTGCCTGTTTGGTGGCGGCGACAGCATCATGCGTGTGGACGACCCGCGTTACGCCACGCGGCACTGCGATGCCATCACCGAAACAGGCACACGATCGGTACTGGCCGTCGGCCCGTCGCGCCCGCCTGGCCCACGCACCTATGCCACCTGGAACGGCGACCAGCGCAGCGACCGCGAGATTTCGTTTGCCCAGATGTACGAGACCTGCGAGGCCATCATCCAGACCCAGCACGGCCGGGCCGACGGCCGGGTCAACATCGCGGTGACGCTGCCTGTCTTTCACCCCGACCAGGAGCCCGCCCAGCTGCAGTTTGAGGACATTTTTCGCGCTCAGGCCGCGCAGTACATGGGCCTGGCAAAGGCACATAGTTTGGGCTTTACCCAAGACGGGCACCGCACCGGCAGCCTGAAACTGGCACAAGGTATGGGCCTGCTGGGCAATTCGTCTTACATGTCGCATTCCATCGACCTCACCGACGAAGACATTGCTGCCTGTGCCGCCACCGACACGCGCATCGTGCACAACCCGAGTGCCATCATGTCCATCCGTGGCCGCTGCCCGGTGCCCGAATTGCTGCAAGCTGGCGTGACGGTTGCACTGGGTTCGGACGGGATCGCGCCGGACCGCAGCTATGACATGTTCCGTCACATGTTTCAGTGCATGCACTACCATCGTCGTCATTTCCGCGATGCAGGCGTGTTGCCCCACGGCAAGGTGCTGGAGATGGTGACCATCGACGCCGCACGTGCCATCGGGTTAGACCATGAGATCGGCTCGCTCGAAGTTGGCAAGAAGGCCGACATCATCCTCGTCGATTTATTCAAACCCCACATGATGCCGCTGAACATGCCGGTTTACCGCGTCACTGCGTTCGCCAACGGTGCCGACGTGACCACCACCATAGTCAACGGCCGGGTACTGATGGAAGATGGCAAGGTCACAACGGTGGATGAAGTCGAGGTGATGGAGGCAGCCCAGCGCGCCACCGACCTGATGCTCGAACGCACCGGCTTGCAGCACTTGTTGGCATCGCCTGAGAATCTGTGGCGCGTTGCCCACTACTGAGAAGAGCCATGCAAATCGACTTCGCCACCCTCTCTGCCTACCAGCGCTACAAGCTGATGGCCAGTCTGATCGTGCCCCGCCCGATCGCGCTGGTCACCACGCAAAACGCCGATGGGGTGGTGAATGCTGCACCGTTCAGCATGTTCAATATGCTCGGCGAAGACCCTCCCATCCTGATGATCAGTATCAACAAGCTGCAGGATCACCACTTGAAGGACACCTCTGCCAATATTTTGACCAACGGCGAGTTTGTGGTGCATATTGCCGACGAACCCATGGCAGAACAGATGCACCGGTGTGGTGAAGCGCTCGCATCCTCGGTCAGCGAGCTCGACTACGTAGGTCTGACCACAGCCGCCTCAATGGCCGTGCGTCCGCCCCGCATTGCCGAAGCACCCGTGGCGTTCGAATGTCGGCTATCGGAAACTCTGGAAACCGCAAGCCGCCACATCTTCATTGGTGAAGTTCTGTGGCTGCATGCACGCGAAGACCTGATCGACATCGAACGCTACCGCGTCAAGTTGCAAAACTATTTTCCGGTGGCACGCTTCGGCGCGAGCTACTACATCCGCACCCGTGACCGCTTTTCCATGGATCCTGAAAAAAGCGGTGCCGAATCTAACCTCATCGACGAACTCGGGAATATTGCATGAGCTCTACCGTGATCCGCAACGTGCGCCCGCTGGGACGCGAAGCCGTTGACGTCGTTCTGACCCAAGGCAAAATTTCTTCCTTGTTGCCGGTCAACAGCGCCGATCCTGCCTTGGCCACGCTGATCGATGGTCAGGGGCAATTGCTGCTGCCGGCGCTGGTGGAGAGCCATTGCCACTTGGACAAAACGTTGTGGGCCACGCCATGGCGACCGAACAGCGCCGGCCCTACCCGTAACCACCGCATCAGCAACGAGCAACGCTTGCTCAAAGACTTCAAGGTGCCGATGGCTGAACGTGCCGGCCCACTCATCGAACACTGCATTGCGCAAGGCTCGCTCTATTACCGCAGCCACCTCGACGTGCAGACGGTCTGGGGGCTGCAACATGTGAAGGACATGCTCGCTCTGCGTGAGAAATACAAGCACCTGATCGACATTCAACTGGTGGCGTTTCCACAGGGTGGGTTGTTAACCGTACCGGGTACCGTCGAGCTGATGGAGCAGGCTATGGACTTGGGCGTGGACGTGGTCGGCGGCATCGACCCGGCGGGCATCGACCTTGATCCTATTCGCCACCTGGAGAAAATTTTCAGCGTGGCCACGCGCTACCAAAGCGGCATTGACATCCACCTGCACGACCTCGGCGAGATGGGCCGCTGGGAGATCGAACGCATCGCAGACATGACCGATGATCAGGGCATGCAGGGCCAGGTGATGATCAGCCATGCTTACGCGTTGGGCGCCTTTCCACCGGCCGACTTGCACGCGCTGGCGGATCGCCTGGCCGAGTTGCAGATTTCCATCATGACTTGCGCGCCACCCCATGTGACTGTGCCGCCTGTGACCATGTTGCGCAGCCGTGGCGTGAACGTGTGCTCGGGCTCCGACGGCATCCGCGATGCCTGGAGCCCAATGGGCAACGGTGACATGCTGGAACGCGCCATGCTGATGGCATTGCGCTTTAACTGGAGCAAGGACGAAGACCTGGCCGCTGCATTCGACGTGGTAACCCAAGGTGGGGCCAAAGCCTTGCACATTTCAGACTATGGGTTGGACGTGGGTTGCGCTGCGAACCTCATGCTGATTCCGGGTGAAAACCTGCCCGACGTTGTGCTCAACCGCAGCCCGAAGCGCACGGTGATCAGCCGGGGCAAGGTGGTGGCCAAAGACGGCGTGTTCATGGCGGGCTGACCATGCGCACGCGTCTCAAAGCCTCGTGCGTGATCGGCTTCGATGGTCGCTCCCACGTGTACTGGCGTCACGGTGAGGTGGTGTTTTCAGGCAATCAGATCGAGTTTGTTGGCAGCAACTTTCCCGGCGACGTAGACCACACGGTCGACTATGGCAAGGCCGTCATCAGCCCCGGTCTGATCGACCTTGACGCCCTGGGCGACATCGACTCTGGCGTGCTTGGGGTGGACAACGGCAGCAAGTTTGACAACGGCCGGCTCTGGTCGGAAGACTACATCCGGCGCGGCCCACGTGATGCCTACACACCCGAGGAAGAAGTCTTCAAGTACCGTTATGCCTTCAGCCACCTGATTCGCAATGGCATCACCACCGCATTGCCCATTACCTCGATGTACTACCGGGAATGGGCTGAAGGCTACGACGAATTCGCCGGTGTCGCAGCCGTCGCGGGTGAGCTTGGCCTGCGCGTTTATCTTGGCCCGGCCTACATGAGCGGAACCACCTACGCCCGCGCAGACCGCAGTGCCGGCCAGTTGTGGGACGAAGCACGCGGTTTGGCCGGGCTCGACGATGCAGTGCGTTTTTTCAGAGATTTTGACGGTTCACAAGGCGGCCTGGTGCGTGGCATGTTCGCGCCCGACCGCATCGAGACCTGCACGCCGGCTTTACTCACGCGCACAGCGGCTGCCAGTGCAGAGCTGAACGCGCCGGTGCGCTTGCACTGCTGTCAGTCAGCCTACGAGTTTGAAACTGTGCTGCGCCTGCGTGCGCATACGCCGCTGGGTTGGCTGGAGCAACTCGGCCTGCTCAACGCACGCGCCATCCTGCCCCATGGCATCTACCTGAGCGGCCATCCGGCCGTATCGCAAACAGGTGATGCCGACTGGCAGCGGCTCGTGAACAGCGGTGCCACCATCGCCCATTGCCCGGAAGTCTTCATTCGCAGTGGTGAGGCACTCGATTCGTTTGGCCACTACCGCGCTGCTGGCATCAATCTCGGGCTGGGCACCGACACCTGGCCACCCGACCTGCTGCAAAACATGCGCACAGGGCTGTACGCGGCCCGACTCATGGAACGCAGCGCCACACAGACCACGATGGCAGATCTGTTTAACGCTGCGACTTTGGGAGGTGCGAAAGCGCTGCGGCGCGACGACCTGGGGCGCCTGGCGCCAGGTGCGCAAGCGGACATCGTGGTGTTCGACCTGAACGGCACCCACTTAGGGCCTATTTTTGACCCTTTGAAAAACCTTTTCCTGGCCGGTCGTGGCACCGATTGCAGGGCCAGTTTCATCGCCGGACGCTGTGTGATGGAAGACTTTAAGGTGAAGGGCTGCGACTTGCAATCCATGCAGGTCCAAGTCGATCAGAACTTTGCAAAACTGCTGGCCAATCAGCAGGCCAGACGCTTTGACAGTGCATCAAGCCAAACATTGATTCAGCCCGTGTTTACCTGGGCAAGCGAGCACTGAGGTTTGTTGGTGCGCGCCCACCCCACAGTGGCACGACCAAAGTTATGACATAAGCAGCAAGAAACGGTCGAAAGATGGCCGCGAAATTTGCCAAGACGGGCGTCGTCAGCCGGGACTCCGCTTGGGTTTTTTTGTCTGGATATCCGACCACCGGCGTAAAGCGTCATGGTCGTGTCCATGTCACGCGCTATCGGCTAGGCCTCGGCCGGCCAGGCAGAAGCCAGCGTAAGCACCAGATAGACCGATGGGTTCAGGTCTTCCTTGACAACCTTGCAAGCCAGGTTGCACCAAACACATTAACGACCAAGCCGGCCATCAGCAGCGCACCTCCCGCAAAGTGAATCGGGTGCAAAGCCTCATCAAATACAAGCCAGCCGGTGATCAACCCGATGAGCGGCACCAGCATGGTGAATGGTGCTATCCGATTGACAGAATAGCGCGCCAGCAAGCGCGTCCAGACTCCATAGCCCATGAGGGTGGCCACCCAGGCCAGGTAAACAATGGCGGCCATCGAGGTCGGCTGAAGGTGTTGCAACGCTGTTGCCATCGCGGTTGGACCTTCAATCAGTGCCGACAAAGCCAGAAATGGCAAGGGAGGAACCAGACTGGCCCAGACAACAAAGGCAAACTGGTTCATTGGCCCAAACTGTCCAATGATCCGGGTAACGATATTGCCGCAAGCCCACATCAAGGCCGCCGCCAAAGTCAGTAAAAAACCCAATAATGGCATAGACGCGCCATGGGCACTGCCAATCAGCATCAGCCCCGTTGCGGCCAATAGTAAACCTGCCATCTGGTTGGCGTGCCAGGATTCTTTGAGCCAGAACGCCGCCAGCAACAGTGTAAAAAAAGATTGCGCCTGCAGAACCAGGGAAGCCAAGCCCGACGGCATGCCCACATGAATGGCGGTGAACAACAAGGCAAACTGCCCCACCGAGATGGCCAGACCATAGGCCAGATACCAGCGTAGAGGCACTTTGGGCGCACGAAAGAAAAATACAGCTGGAAATGCCGCGACAATGAATCGCAAGGCCCCCAGCAACAAGGGTGGCACGTCGGACAAACCCATCTTGATGACCGCAAAGTTCACACCCCAGGCCAGGATGACCAGCAACACCAAGCCCAGGTCCCTGGGGCGAATGGTGGGTTGCTTCATGAACTTCCCAGTTCGCGGCAATGCGCATGAATTACCCTCTGCGTAGAGGCAGGGTTATGACTGAACTTTGCGGCGGGTCGAACCAAACGCCGCAACCATTCACCACCACAGTTTGGACAAATGCCATTCGAGTCCGGTATCCGTAAAGGCATTGTGACTGTGCTTTTTGAAGCAAATTTTTTAGCCTGCTTATCTGTCACTCAAACATCCGCATGTTCATGGGCTGACGCATCAATTACCACCATCTCGGGTAGCCAGACTGTGACCGTTGTGCCCTGGCCGATGGCGCTTTGAAGTTCAACACGCCCGCCATGCAATTCCATGATTTCCTTGACGATGCACAGTCCCAGGCCGCTTCCAGGAATGTTGCCAGAGACATTTGCCCGGTAAAAACGCTCAAAGCATCGGGCCTGTTGCTGCTCGGTCATGCCAAGTCCACGGTCGCAAAATTGAACACCCAACAGGTGCCTTCCGTTGTTCAGTTCCACCGGGTAGCTGATACTCACCTCACCGCCGCCGGGTGAGTATTTATAGGCATTTGAGATCAAGTTGGTGATGACTTGGCCCAGTTTTCTTCGGTCGCCACTGACAAGCCATTGGGTATCGGTCGCGTGCATGACAGGAGGCTCCCGGCCGGTTGGCGGTTTGAAGACCGAAATAGCGCTGTCAACGACATCCGACAAAGAAAGAGTTTCAACCTTGAAGTCCTGCCCGCGCTGGGAATCGATGCGCACCAGGTCGAGCAACTCATTGATGATGGACGTCACAACTTGTGACTGGCGGTATATCGTCTCCAGCAACTCGCGTCGTACTTTTTCATCAAATTCATGTGTCAACAGGAGCTCAGCATAGCCCAGCACACTGGTTAGCGGCGTGCGCAGCTCGTGGGCAGCCATCTCCAGAAACTGACTCTTCATGCGGTCGATCTCGGCCTCCCGTGTCACGTCGCGCAGGTACAGCACTTGCGACATGAACTCAGCATCGCTGAGCCGCAATGCCACCTCGATCACCCGGCCCTTGGGAACCTTCAACTCGATGGTGTCCCAATCCGGCTCCACATTGGTCGTCGACTTAAGATGTAGCTGCGCGGTCATTTTTTGGGTGCCAAGGTAGCTTGCCTTGGCAACACACAAGTCAGCCAACTTGGCGGTGAAATCATCGTCGTGCAAGCCGATGACGGCGGCCTCGGACAGACCGGTCATGCGCGTGAAGGAAGGCGAAACGCGCTTTACGCGCATACCCCGGTCAAAAGTGACAAACGCATCGGGCGAGAGCGTGAAGATAGTTGCCAGTTGCTCCATGTGGTCTTGCAACTGTGCCGTTCTCTGGTTCAGGGCGAGGCGAGTAATTTCGCGTTCACGTATCAGCGTCGCAGTCTGATTGACCATATCCACCAGACTCTGGATTTCAATTGGTGCATGTTTAATGACCAGCTTGGAGGAATTTGGTGTGTCGGTCCCCAGCGTCTCAACTGTCTCACGCAAGCGAACCAACCCACCCAGCCAGCGCGACAGGGCAAAGCGGATCAGTGCCAGACCCATCACCAGACTGGCAACACCACCACCCAAGGCGATCAGGTACAAAGACCACAAGTCGGTAGCAGCAGCAAGCGAATCGAACTCCAAGCGCACAACACCGTAGTCCCGGCCGCCTACTGAGATGATGCGATTGACGTCATCGAGTGAGTTTCGGACCCACCGAACCACCCAATCAGGTGCGCTATGTTCTGCGCGAGTCCTGTTTTCGGCATGTAATTTGCCTCCACCCATCGCAATGAAGCTGGCTGATGCAAACTGCGACCCCAGCACACCCTTGTTAAGAATTTTCTGCACTGAATCGAAATCGCCGATCACCACACTGTCTTGAATCGACTGGGCTAAAACCTCAATCAGCATCACTGAGGCCAGCTCTTTCTCGTTGACTTGTCGCTTAAACTGGGTTTCCAGGAATACGGCCAGCCCGCCACCTACGAACAGTATCAGTGTGAACGCGTACAGCGCAAACACGCGATTGGTGAGCGACGACGGCAGGATACGCGCAAATATATTCATAGGCTATCTGCACGTTTTGCTGTTACGAATTCAACGCAAGCTGGGTGGTGCTGTCTGGTAAAAATTGCGGTAAGCCGCATAGTCAGCACTGCTGGACGGAACAAAAGCCGTGGCCAGTGGCAACTTGACCAGATCCGATGCGGCGGCCAAAACTTTTTTCCCCACCGGGTCCTTGTTCATCTCAAGGAAGGCCTTGCTAACCGCCGCCAAGTCCTTTGCAGACACGTTCTTGGCTGCCATCAGGGCCAGGTCATTGAGGGGCTCAGATTCCCACAGGGCCCGCAGCGACTTGTTTTCGCGAAGGGACCAGCCAGCGCTAAGTTGGGTATGGGTGCCGACTGCCTTGACTCTGCCGCTTGCGAGCTGTGCAAAAGCACCATCCATATTGCCGGCAAAGACCACTTGCACCGGGATTTTTTGATTTAGCAAATTGGCATAAGAAAACTTGTAAGCTACAGTTGCTTCCGGACCGGGGAACGCGACTGTTTCGTTGGCAAGTTGTTCCAATTTTTGGATGGGTGAATCTGCCAGCACCACAATCTGGCTGCGAATGGGGGTTGTGTCGCGTCGGCCAAATATTTTCCAACCCAGATTGTCACGATCCGGACTGAAAAGATGGTTGGAAAAAACAAACCCCACTTCATTGGCCAGCACATAGGCAGTCGTGTCTGCAGACGTGCGACCTAACTTCAGCTGCAATTTCACACCGCTCTTGCGTGACACGTAATCAATGATGGGGTTCCAGTAGCTGGCCGTCAGTTCGAGGCCATATTGGTTGACTGGTGAAAAGTTGTACACCCGAGGCTCTTGCGCACTGGCTGACGTTGACCAAGCCATGACGCCAAGCAGCGCCGCTGCAAAACACAGGCCACGGACCAAGCGTGCAGGCAGGCGATTCATTAGGCTCATGGATGACTCTTTCTAAACAGGCGATAGCAAATAATAATTTTATTCAG
>JAQSDS010000476.1 GCA_029946045.1 Rhodoferax sp. | reverse complement strand
CCGCATATCGTGATTGAGGGCATGATCATCGCCGCCTACGCAATGGGCATCTCGGTGGGTTACAACTACATTCACGGCGAAATTTTCCAGACCTACCAACGCTTCGAAGAGGCCCTGGAAGAAGCGCGTGCGGCCGGTTTGCTGGGTGACCACATCCTGGGCAGCAACTTCACTTTCCAGTTGCACGCGGCGCATGGATTTGGTGCCTATATCTGTGGCGAGGAAACCGGTTTGCTGGAGTCGCTCGAAGGCAAAAAGGGTCAACCCCGCTTCAAGCCGCCGTTTCCAGCGAGTTTCGGCCTGTATGGCAAGCCGACCACCATCAACAACACAGAAACTTTTGCGGCTGTGCCCTGGATCATCCGCAACGGCGGTCAGGCCTATGTCGAATGTGGCAAGCCCAACAACGGTGGCACCAAGATCTACTCGGTCAGCGGCGACGTCGAATTGCCAGGCAATTTCGAAGTGCCCATGGGAACGCCTTTTTCCGAGCTTCTGGCACTGGCGGGTGGCGTGCGTAAGGGGCGTCAGCTCAAGGCCGTGATTCCCGGTGGCTCGTCGTCGCCGGTGTTGCCTGGCGCGGTCATGATGGACTGCACCATGGACTACGACTCCATCGCCAAGGCCGGTTCCATGCTGGGTTCCGGAGCGGTGATTGTGCTGGACGACTCGCGCTGCATGGTCAAGAGCTTGCAGCGCCTGAGCTACTTTTACATGCACGAGTCCTGCGGCCAGTGCACGCCCTGCCGTGAAGGCACGGGCTGGCTGTCGCGCGTGGTCGATCGCATTGAGACGGGTCATGGCCGGAGCTCCGACCTGGAGTTGCTGAATTCGGTGGCTGAAAACATCCAGGGGCGCACGATTTGCGCGCTGGGCGATGCCGCCGCCATGCCAGTGCGCGCCATGCTCAAGCATTTCATGCCTGAATTTGAATACCATGTGGCCCACAAGACCTGCATGGTTCCTGCTTACGTTTGAGCGAGCCCCACAATGATTGAAATTGAACTCGACGGCCTGAAGGTTGGTATCGCAGAAGGCAGCACGGTCATGCATGCGGCCGAAAAAGCGGGCACCTTCATTCCCCATTTCTGTTATCACAAGAAACTCAGCATTTCGGCCAATTGCCGCATGTGTCTGGTCGACATCGAAAAGATGCCCAAGCCCATGCCCGCGTGTGCCACGCCGGCGACACAGGGCATGATCGTGCACACCAAAACCGACAAAGCCATCAAGGCCCAACAGTCGGTGATGGAGTTCCTGCTGATCAACCACCCCTTGGATTGCCCTATTTGCGATCAGGGCGGTGAATGCCAGTTGCAGGACATCGCCGTTGGTTACGGCGCCTCTGCATCTCGCTATGAGGAAGAAAAGCGCGTTGTGCCGGTCAAGGACGTTGGCCCGCTGATCTCCATGCAGGAGATGACCCGTTGCATCCATTGCACCCGTTGTGTGCGCTTTGGCCAGGAAATCGCCGGCGTCATGGAACTCGGCATGTCGCAGCGCGGCGAGCACTCCCAGATCGAGACCTTTCTTGATCACACCATTGATTCCGAGTTGTCGGGCAACATGATCGACATCTGCCCGGTAGGCGCGCTGACCAGCAAGCCGTTCCGTTACAGCGCTCGCACCTGGGAGTTGTCGCGTCGCAAGTCGGTGAGTCCGCATGACTCCACTGGCGCCAACCTGATTGTTCAGGTTAAAAACAATCGTGTCATGCGTGTCGTTCCGTTCGAGAACGAGGCTGTTAATGAATGCTGGATTACCGACCGCGATCGCTTCTCTTATGAAGCCCTGAACGGCGAAGACCGTTTGACCACCCCCATGATCAAGCAGGGTGGTCAATGGAAGTCGGTCGACTGGCAGACTGCGCTCGAATATGTGGCCAATGGCCTGAAGCAAATCAGCGCCGAATACGGTGCTTCCAGTCTGGGTGCTCTGGTGAGTCCGCATGCCACGCTCGAAGAGTTGCACCTGTCGGTCAAGCTCATGAATGGTCTGGGCAGCAGCAACATCGACCACCGCATGCGTCAGGCCGAGTTTTCTGTGACCGAGGGCGTGCGTTATCTCGGTACCTCGATTGCCGCCTTGTCAGAGTTGCAAAGTGTGCTGGTCATAGGCTCTAACTTGCGCAAGGAGCATCCGCTGTTTGCACAGCGTATTCGCCAGTCGGCGCGCAAGGGTTGTGTCGTCACTGCCATCGCTTCGGGTCGCGACGACTGGGCCATGCCGGTGGCGCACCGCGTTGAGGCGCCTGCAGCCCAATGGGTGCAAGCCCTGGCTTCAGTCGCCGCCGCCGTGGCCGCTGAAAAGGGCGTGGCTGCACCTGTTGCTGCGACCCCAAATGACGCCTCGGTGGCCATCGCGCAGGCCTTGTTGGCCGGTGAGCGCAAGGCGATTTTGCTAGGTAATGGCGCGGCCCATCACGCGCAGGCGTCCAGCTTGTTGGCGCTCGCGCAATGGCTGGCTGACCAGACCGGTGCCAGCTTTGGTTACCTGACTGAGGCAGCCAACACCGTCGGAGCCCAGCTGGTGGGTGCAGAACCCGGTGCTGGCGGCTTGCATGCAGGCCACATGCTGGGCGGTGCGCTCAAGGCGCTTGTGCTGCTGAACACCGAGCCCGAGTTTGATTCGGCTCCCGGTGCAAAGGCGGTCGAGGCGTTGGGCAAGGCCCAAATGGTGGTGTCCCTCAATCCGTTCAAGGCCAACATGGCATTGTGTGACGTGATGTTGCCGGTATCGCCTTTCACAGAAACATCGGGCACGTTCGTCAACGCCGAAGGTCGGGCACAGAGTTTTCATGCTGTGGTCCAGCCGCTGGGTGAAACCCGTCCGGCCTGGAAAGTGCTGCGTGTCTTGGCCAACATGCTGGCTGTGCCTGGCTTCGACTTCAACTCCTCAGATGACATCCTGCAAAGTATTCCAGGCCTGACATCCGGTGAACGTCTACAGGTGTCACTTGACCGGCTCAGCAATCGCACCGCAGCGGCCATCAAGCTCGATGCCTCCGCTGACGCGCCAGCGGTCGCTGGTATTTATCAACTGGATGGCATCGTGCGTCGCGCTCCGGCGCTGCAGCTCACGGCGGATGCCCGGGCCGCTGAGTCCCAGGAGGTAGCAGCATGAGCGACTTCGTATTCAATTTTGGCCAGGGACTCCTGGCTGCGCCCTGGTGGGCTGCCATTGCCTGGCCCGTCATCTGGGCGCTGATCAAGGTCACCGTGGTGCTGATGATTGTGATGGGGGCTGTGACCTATGCCACCCTGTGGGAGCGCAAGTTGCTGGGCTGGGTGCAGATTCGACTCGGCCCCAATCGCGTTGGACCCTGGGGCCTGTTGCAGCCGATTGCCGACGCCTTGAAGCTGATGACCAAGGAAATCGTGCGGCCGGACAAGTCTGACAAATTCCTGTTTTACCTCGGACCGGTGATGACGGTGGCGCCCGCGCTAACCGCGTGGGTGGTCGTTCCGTTCGGGCCGGAAATTGCGGTCGCCAACCTGAATGCCGGCTTGCTGTTTTTCATGGCCATTGCGTCGATGGAAGTCTATGGTGTGATCATTTCTGGCTGGTCTTCCAATTCCAAGTATGCGTTTCTTGGCGCCTTGCGCGCTTCCGCGCAAATGGTGAGTTACGAGATCGCCATGGGCTTTTGCCTGTTGATTGTCCTGATGGTGTCATCCAGCCTGAACATGACAGACATTGTGATGGGGCAGGGCAAGGGTTATTTCGCTGACATGGGTCTGACCTTCCTGTCCTGGAACTGGTTGCCGCTGTTGCCAATTGTGGTGATTTTCTTCGTCTCCGGGCTCGCTGAAACCAACCGGACGCCTTTTGACGTGATTGAAGGTGAGTCCGAGATTGTTGCTGGTCATATGGTCGAGTACTCGGGCATGTCCTGGGCCATGTTCCAAATGGCTGAATATGCCAGCATCTGGATTCTCTCGATCATGTCTGTCACCCTGTTTTTTGGTGGCTGGATGGCGCCAATTGACAGCGCCTTGTTCAACTGGATTCCAGGCTGGATCTGGTTGGGTCTCAAAACGTTTTTCATGATGACCCTGTTCATCTGGGTGCGCGTTACCTTTCCTCGTTTTCGTTATGACCAGATCATGCGGTTGGGCTGGAAAGTATTTATCCCAGTGACCTTGGTGTGGCTGGTGGTGGTTGGGGTGTGGATGCAGACCCCATGGAACATTTGGAAGTAATTCGAGCTGTTATGACTACCCCAACTTTAAATACGGTTGCAAAGCCGGCCGCAAACGCCTTCTCCCTGAAGGATTTCCTGTCGAGCTTCATGCTGGTCGAATTGCTCAAGGGCATGCGGCTCACCGGTAAATATGCTTTTCGGAGCAAGATCACGCTGGAGTACCCCGAAGAGAAAACACCTTTGTCGCCGCGTTTCCGTGGACTGCATGCCTTGCGCCGCTATGAAAACGGCGAGGAGCGTTGCATCGCCTGCAAACTGTGCGAAGCGGTCTGCCCGGCGATGGCGATCACGATTGAATCCGAAGTGCGCGACGACGGCTCGCGCCGCACCAGTCGCTACGACATCGACCTGACCAAGTGCATTTTTTGCGGTTTCTGCGAAGAAAGCTGTCCTGTTGATTCGATTGTTGAAACGCACATTCTTGAGTACCACGGTGAAAAGCGGGGCGACCTTTATTTCACCAAGGAAATGCTGCTGGCTGTTGGCGATCGCTACGAAAGCGAAATCGCTGCCAACAAGGCGGCAGACGCCAAATACCGCTGACCACTTAGAAAGATAAATTAGCTATGGATGTCAAGACGGGTCTGTTTTATGTTTTTGCGACCGTGCTGTTGCTGGCAGCGTTTCGTGTGATCACGACGCGCAACCCGGTGCATGCGGTGCTGTTTCTGGTGCTGGCATTTTTTCAGGCGTCCATGATCTGGATGCTGCTTGAAGCAGAATTTCTCGCGATCACGCTGGTGTTGGTCTATGTGGGTGCCGTGATGGTGCTGTTCCTGTTTGTGGTGATGATGCTCGACATCAATCTGGACGGGGTTCGCCAGGGCTTCTGGAAGAACTTTCCTTTGGCTGCTTTGGTAGGTGTGGTCATCATCGTGGAAATGTCAGCTGTCTTGCTGGCAGGCTTCCCCAACACCGCTGCACCAGCTGCAATGGCGGGCGTTGCTCATGAAGTCTCCAACACCAAGGCGTTGGGGATGTTGATGTACACCCGTTACCTTTACCCGCTCGAAGTGGCCGCTGCCATCTTGTTGGTTGGCATGATTGCGGCCATTGCGCTGACCTTGCGCCATCGCAAGGACGTCAAGGCCATTGATCCCGCAGATCAGGTTCGTGTGAAATGGGCTGATCGCCTGGTGGTTGTCAAGCTGAATGCCACCCAAGCCGCGCCATCTGCGTCAGCCGCAGAGCCCACGTTGGAGGAGAAGAAAGCATGACGCTCACCTTAGGTCACTATTTGTCGTTGGGAGCGATGCTGTTTGCTCTCGCTGTGATTGGTATTTTTCTCAATCGGAAAAATCTCATCGTTTTGTTGATGTCCATCGAGTTGATGCTGTTGGCGGTGAATACCAATTTCGTCGCGTTTTCGCACTACCTGGGCGACTTGAACGGACAGATTTTCGTTTTCTTTATCCTGACCGTGGCTGCAGCAGAAGCGGCCATCGGCCTCGCCATCCTGGTGCTGTTGTTCCGTCTTAAATCGAACATCAATGTGGACGAACTCGATTCGCTGAAGGGTTAACAAAAAATGAGTCAAACCCTTTCTTCCTCAACCCTGCTGGTCGTTGCCTTGGCGCCGCTGGTAGGTGCGCTTGCTGCCGGTGTGTTGGGTACCAAGTTTGGTGGCAACGTGATCGGACGCCGCCTGTCGCACTCGGTGACCATTCTGGGTGTGTTGCTTTCCTTTGTCCTGTCCGTCATGACGCTGCAGAGCGTGGTGGCCGATGGTGCCCGTTTCAATGAGACCATTTACACCTGGATGGTCGTGGGTGGCCTCAAAATGGAGATCGGTTTTTTGGTCGACGGCCTGACCGCCATGATGATGTGTGTGGTGACCTTTGTGTCCTTGATGGTGCACATTTACACCGTGGGCTACATGGAAGAAGACGAGGGCTACAACCGCTTTTTTGCCTACATTTCCCTGTTCACTTTCTCGATGCTGATGCTGGTCATGAGCAACAACATGCTGCAGTTGTTCTTTGGCTGGGAAGCGGTGGGCCTGGTGTCTTATTTGCTGATCGGCTTCTGGTTTAACAAGCCCAGCGCCATTTTTGCCAACATGAAAGCCTTCCTGGTCAATCGGGTGGGTGACTTCGGGTTTATTCTTGGCATCGGTTTGCTGACGGCTTACACGGGTACGCTGAACTACAGCGAAATCTTTGCCCGGTCGGGTGAGTTGGCCAAGCTCAATTTGCCTGGTACCGACTGGATGCTGATCACCGTCGCCTGCATCTGTCTGTTTATTGGCGCCATGGGCAAGTCGGCGCAATTCCCGCTGCACGTCTGGTTACCTGACTCGATGGAAGGCCCCACGCCCATCTCTGCGCTGATCCACGCCGCCACCATGGTGACGGCAGGCATCTTTATGGTGGCGCGCATGTCGCCGCTGTTTGAACTCAGTGACACCGCGCTCAATTTTGTTCTGATCATTGGTGGTATCACGGCGCTGTTCATGGGTTTCCTGGGCATCATCCAAAACGACATCAAGCGCATCGTGGCTTATTCCACCCTGTCGCAATTGGGTTACATGACGGTAGCGCTGGGCGCCTCTGCCTATTCTGTGGCCGTGTTTCACCTGATGACGCACGCGTTCTTTAAAGCCTTGTTGTTCCTGGCTGCCGGTTCGGTCATCATGGGTGTGCATCACAACCAGGACATCCGCTGGATGGGCGGTTTGCGCAAATACATGCCGATCACCTGGCTCACCTGTCTGCTTGGGTCCCTGGCTCTGATCGGAACACCTTTGTTCTCAGGCTTTTACTCCAAGGATGAGATCATCATGGCTGTTCATTCCAGCCACTTGCCTGCGGCCGGTTTCGCTTATTTTGCGGTGCTGGCGGGCGTCTTCATTACGGCTTTCTATTCGTTCCGTCTGTATTTCCTGGTCTTCCACGGCAAGGAGCGCTTCGATCAGAATCCCGATGCACACCACGGTCATGACCATGGTCACCATGGCCACGACAGCAAACCGCACGAATCACCCTGGGTGGTGACCCTGCCACTTATTTTGCTGGCGATTCCTTCCGTACTGATTGGTTTCTTCACCGTGGGTCCGATGCTGTTCGGTGATTTCTTCAAAGATGCCATCTTTGTGAATGCAGAAATTCACCACGCCATGGAAATGCTTCGCGAAGAGTTCCATGGGCCGGGAGCGTTGGCGCTTCACGGTGTCACGGCTGCACCCTTTTGGCTTGCGCTGGCAGGTGTCGTGACTTCTTATTACATGTACATGGTCAACCCGGCTTTGCCTGCGGCCATCAAACGCCGTGTCATGCCGATTTACACGCTGCTTGAAAACAAATATTACATGGACTGGATCAATGAAAACGTGTTGGCCCCTGCTGCTCGCGGCTTAGGGGTGGCGCTTTGGAAAGTGGGCGACCAGGTTGTGATTGATGGTGCAGTGGTGAATGGTTCCTGGCGGGTCGTTGGCTGGATTTCGGGCGTGGTTCGAAAATTCCAGACCGGTTACCTCTATGACTATGCACTAACCATGGTCTTGGGTATCTTTGTTTTGATGACGTATTTCGTCTGGCTCAAATAGGAGAATTATAAAAATGGGTTTGCTGAGCCTGGCTATTTGGACACCGATTGCCTTCGGTGTGGTGTTGCTGGCACTTGGTCGCGATGACCAGGCGCAGGCAGTTCGATGGATTGCGCTGGTGGGAGCGCTGGTGAGTCTGCTGGTGACTTTGCCGCTTTACACACGCTTTAACCTAACGACTGCGGCCATGCAGTTTGTCGAAAAAGCGCCTTGGATTGAGCGTTTCAACATCAATTACCACCTTGGTATCGATGGCATTTCAGTGTGGTTCATTCTGCTGACGGCCTTCATCAACGTGATTGTGGTGATCGCCGGCTGGGAGGTCATCACCAAGCGGGTGAACCAGTACATGGGCGCATTCCTGATCTTGAGCGGGCTCATGATCGGCGTCTTTTGCGCGATTGATGGCATGCTGTTCTACGTCTTCTTCGAAGCCACACTCATCCCGATGTACCTGATCATCGGTATCTGGGGTGGACCCAACAAGATCTACGCGGCGTTCAAGTTCTTTTTGTACACCTTGCTCGGCTCCTTGCTGATGCTGATCGCCTTGATTTATCTGTACAACGCGGCCGGTGGCAGCTTTGATTTGCTGGTCTGGCACAAACTGCCGCTGGGACAGACAACCCAGACCTTGTTGTTCTTCGCTTTCCTGGCCGCCTTTGCAGTCAAGGTGCCTATGTGGCCGGTGCACACCTGGTTGCCCGATGTGCACGTGGAGGCACCCACGGGTGGTTCGGCTGTTCTGGCCGCCATCATGTTGAAGCTGGGTGCCTATGGTTTCCTGCGTTTTTCCATGCCCATCGCACCCGATGCCGCACATGAGTGGTCGGGTCTGATGATTGGTTTGTCGCTGGCGGCGGTTATTTATGTCGGCCTGGTGACCATGGTGCAGAAAGACATGAAAAAGCTGGTGGCCTATTCGTCAGTGGCGCACATGGGTTTCGTTACCCTGGGCTTCTTCATTTTTAATAGCCTGGGTGTGGCCGGCGGTATCGTGCAAATGATTTCCCACGGCTTTGTCTCGGCGGCCATGTTCCTGGGTATTGGTGTGTTGTATGACCGCGTCCACTCACGCGAGATCGCAGCCTACGGCGGTGTTGTCAACACCATGCCCAAATTCACGGCATTTGCCTTGCTTTTCATCATGGCCAATTGTGGTTTACCGGGCACGGCTGGTTTTGTCGGCGAATGGATGGTGATTTTGGGAGCGGTCAAGGTCAACTTCTGGATCGGCATGGCCGCAGCCAGTGCGCTGATTTTTGGTGCAGCCTATTCGCTGTGGATGTTCAAGCGGGTGTACCTGGGGCCGGTGGCCAACGACCATGTCAAGCATCTCAAAGACATCAATGCGCGTGAGTTCCTGTTCTTGTCTTTGCTGAGCATTGCCATTCTTTACATGGGCGTGTATCCCAAACCTTTTACCGATGTGATGGACGTGTCAGTAGCCGAGCTGCTGAAACACGTGGCCGTGTCGAAACTGCACTGATCAGTCTGTACTGACAACTTTGAAATAAGAGATACCTATGATTGACAAAATCAGTTTGGTCGCGGTTTATCCAGAAATAATCCTGTTGGTCATGGCTTGCGTGATTCTGCTGTTTGACTTGAGCGTCAAAAGCCGTACCCGGACCGCCACCTATCTGCTGACCATGCTCACGCTCGCTGTGGTTGCTGCCTTGCAAGCCAATTACGCCTTGTCAAACCAGACCGTTTACGCCTTTGGCAACATGGTGGTCAGTGATGTCATGGGCAACTGGCTCAAGTGTTTCGCCACGCTTGCGGTCATGGTGACGCTGGTGTACGGTCGCAACTATGCGGCCGAGCGAGACATGCTGCGTGGTGGTGAACTCTTTAGCCTGAGCATGTTTTCCTTGTTGGGCATGTTTGTCATGATCTCTGGTAACAACCTCCTGGTGCTCTACATGGGCGTGGAGTTGTTGACCTTGTCGAGCTACGCATTGGTGGCATTGCGTCGTGACCACGTCCTGTCAGTCGAGGCGGGCATGAAATATTTTGTACTCGGTGCACTTGCTTCAGGTTTCCTGCTGTACGGCATGTCGATGTTTTACGGTGCCACCGGGTCGCTCAATTTGCAGGAGGCTTTCAGCGCCATAAATTCCGGCCAGGCGAAACACCAGGTGTTGGTTTTTGGCTTGGTATTCATTGTGGCTGGCTTGGCTTTCAAACTTGGTGTGGTGCCATTCCACATGTGGATTCCGGACGTCTATCATGGCGCGCCGACCGCGGTCACGCTCTTGATCGGTGGCGCGCCGAAACTTGCCGCATTCGCCATCCTGATCCGGCTGCTGGTCGAAGGCAT
>JAQSDS010000475.1 GCA_029946045.1 Rhodoferax sp. | reverse complement strand
TCGGTCAGGTAGTCGCGCAGGATGTTGCCGGTCACCGAGATGGTGTCCAGGCCGCGAATGGCACGTTCCATCGAGTAACGGATGGCGCGCACCTGCGACATGATCTGGATGTCGAGACCGCTGGTGTCGTGGTCCAGGAGGTAGGCCTTGACCTTTTTGATCAGCTCGTTTTCGTGTGGACGGTACGGGTCAAGCCAGAACACCGCGGGCATGCCGGAGTTGCGGGCGCGGGTGACCGCCAGTTTGACCCAATCGCGGATGGCGGCGTCTTTGGCTTGGCACATGCGCCAAATATCGCCTGCTTCGACGTTCTGCGCCAATAGCACTTCGCCGGTGGCCAGGTCGGTGATGTTGGCCACACCGTCTTCAGCGATCTCAAAAGTCTTGTCGTGGGAACCATATTCTTCGGCTTGCTGTGCCATCAGGCCCACGTTGGGAACGGTGCCCATGGTGCGGGGATCGAAGTTACCGTTCCATTTGCAGAAGTTGATCATTTCCTGGTAGATGCGGGCAAAGGTGCTCTCGGGCATCACGGCCTTGACATCTTTCAAGCGACCATCTGCGCCCCACATCTTGCCGCCGTTGCGAATCATGGCCGGCATGGAAGCGTCGACAATGATGTCGTTGGGGGAGTGAAAGTTGGTGATGCCTTTGGCCGAGTCCACCATTGCCAGTTCAGGGCGATGTTCGTGGCAGGCGTGCAGGTCCTTGATGATTTCCTCGCGCTGCGATTGCGGCAGCGTGGCGATCTTGTCGTACAGGTTGACCATGCCGTTGTTGACGTTCACGCCCAGCTCATCAAACAGCTTGGCGTGTTTTTCGAACGCGTCCTTGTAGAAGATCCGCACGCAGTGACCGAACACGATGGGGTGCGACACCTTCATCATGGTGGCCTTGACGTGCAGTGAGAACATCACGCCGGTCTTGTGGGCGTCTTCAATTTCCTTTTCGTAAAAAGCCAACAGGGCTTTTTTACTCATGAACATGCTGTCGATGATTTCGCCGTCTTTGAGTGCAACCTTGGGTTTGAGCACCATGGTTTTGCCGCTCTTTGTGACCAGTTCCATCTTCACGTCCCGGGCTTTGTCCAATGTCAGGGACTTTTCACCGTGGTAAAAGTCGCCGTGGTGCATGTGCGAAACGTGGGAACGCGAGGCCTGACTCCAGTCGGCCATCGAGTGCGGGTGCTTGCGGGCAAATTCCTTGACGGCACGAGGCGCGCGGCGGTCAGAATTGCCTTCACGCAGAACCGGGTTCACAGCGCTGCCAATGCAGCGGGAGTAGCGGCTCTGGATCGCCTTATCAGCGTCGGTTTTGGGATCTTCAGGGTAGTCCGGGATGGCGTAGCCTTTGGACTGCAATTCCTTGATGCAGGCGATCAACTGGCCAACCGACGCACTGATGTTGGGCAATTTGATGATGTTGGTATCGGGTAGCAGCGTCAGTCGACCGAGTTCTTTCAGGTTGTCCGGCAGTTTTTGCGCATCGGTCAGACAGTCGGGGAATTCGCCCAGCACCCTGGCCGCCACCGAGATATCGCATTCGGCGACATTGACACCCGCCGGCGCGGCGAAAGTGCGAATGACGGGCAAGAAGGCACACGTTGCCAAAAAGGGGGCTTCGTCGGTCAGGGTGTAAATGATTTTGGATGATTCAGTGGTCATGGGTTTCCTCTTTATGGGTTGACGGTTGCGCAGTAGGTGACTGTATTCGATGGGCGCCGGACTGGGCGGGCTTTGCGGTGGTGAAAGATTGATTGACATCAAACAACAGTCAATGCATCTCGAGTAGCCATCGCAGCGCGCCTGCCTTGCAAGCAAATTTTATTGGGTGCCAAAAATCCGGTCGCCGGCATCACCCAGGCCCGGCAGGATGTAGCCGTGGCTGTTGAGCTGGCGGTCGATGGCCGCAGTGTAGATAGCCACATCGGGGTGGGCCTCGCGCAGCGCCTTGACGCCTTCGGGGCAGGTCAGCAGACAGACGAACTTGATCGACTTGGGGTTCAGCGCCTTGATGCGCGTGATCGCTGCAATGGCCGAATGGCCAGTGGCCAGCATCGGGTCGACCACCACCACGTCGCGTTCGGGCATTTCCTTGGGCATTTTGAAGTAATACTCGACCGCCTGCAGCGTGGCCGGGTCGCGGTACAGGCCAATGTGGCCCACGCGCGCGCCGGGAACCACACTCAGCATGCCGTCCAGAATGCCGGTGCCGGCGCGCAGGATGGACACCAAGGCCAGCTTTTTGCCGTCAATGACCTTGGCGGTCATGGTCTCCAGGGGTGTTTCGATCTCGACGTCCTGCGTCGGCATGTCGCGTGTGACCTCGTAGGCCATCAGCATCGATAACTCGTTGAGCAAGGTGCGAAAGCTGGTGGTGCTGGCGTCTTTGCGGCGCATCAGCGTGAGCTTGTGCTGCACCAGTGGATGGTCGATGAGGTGGACCATCGGATCTTGGGGAGTCGTCATGGTGTTTCTTTCTTTTAAGTTGGGGTTTAGCGTTTGGAGCCGCCAAAAATGCCGCCCAGCACGCCGCGGATGATCTGGCGGCCGACCTCGCGGCCGATGGAGCTGGCGGCGCTTTTGAAGAGCTGTTCGCCAGCGGAAGTACGTCGGCCGCCGCCACCGCCCAGCAGGCTGCCCAGGCCCGAGCTGATGTTGTCGAACATGCCGCCACCTTGGGCCGCAGGTGCCGCGTTGGTTTGGGTCGCCTTGCTTTCAGCTTGGGCCGCGCGGGTGGCGGCGTGGCCCTTGAGTTTTTCATAGGCCGACTCGCGGTCCAGCGTCTTTTCGTAGACCCCGGCCACGATGGATTCGGACAGCAACAGTTGCCGCTGTGCCGGCGTGATCGGTCCGATCTGGCTGGCCGGTGGCAGCACAAAGACACGCTCGGTGGGGCAGGGGCGGCCTTTGGCGTCCAGAAAACTGACCAGCGCCTCGCCCACGCCGAGTTCGGTGATGGCAGCACCCACGTCCAGCCCGGAGTTGGGTCGCATGGTGTCGGCGGCTGATTTGACTGCCTTTTGGTCGCGCGGAGTGAAGGCACGCAGCGCGTGTTGCACCCGGTTGCCCAATTGGGCCAGCACGCTGTCGGGAATGTCGAGCGGGTTTTGCGTCACAAAATAAACCCCCACGCCTTTGGATCGCACCAGCCGCACCACCAGCTCAATGCGCTCGATCAGCACCTTGGGCGCATCGTTGAAGAGCAGGTGGGCTTCATCAAAGAAAAACACCATTTTGGGCTTGTCCAGGTCACCCACCTCTGGCAGGTTCTCGAACAGTTCGCTCAGCATCCAGAGCAAAAAGGTGCTGTACAGACGCGGTGAGTTCATCAGTTTGTCAGCGGCCAGGATGTTGACCATGCCGCGGCCCGTGCTGTCGGTCTGCATGAAGTCGTCTATGTTGAGCATGGGCTCGCCAAAGAATTTGTCACCGCCTTGCGCCTCGACCTGCATCAGGCCGCGTTGGATGGCACCAATGCTGGCGGCGCTGATGTTGCCGTATTCGGTGGTGAATTCGCTGGCGTTGTCGCCGACAGACTGGCACATGGCGCGCAAGTCTTTCATGTCGAGCAGCAACAGGCCGTCGTCGTCGGCAATTTTGAACACCAGTTGCAGCACACCGGCCTGGGTCTCATTGAGGTTGAGCATGCGCCCTAACAGCAACGGCCCAAGGTCGCTCACGGTGGCGCGCACCGGGTGGCCCTGTTCGCCAAAAACGTCCCACAGCGTGGTCGGGAAGGCTGCAAAGTCGGGGGTGGCGAGCCCGCGTTCGGCGATGACTTTGGCTAGTTTGGGGCTCGCAGCGCCAGGCTGGGAAATGCCGGTCAGGTCGCCCTTGACGTCGGCCATGAACACCGGGACGCCCATGTTGGAAAAACCCTCGGCCAAGGTTTGCAGGGTGATGGTTTTGCCGGTGCCAGTGGCGCCCGTGATCAGGCCATGACGGTTGGCTTTGTCGGGTTGCAGAAAACATTGCGTCTGGCCGTGCTGGGCAATCAGGATGGGCTCAATCATGTCAACCTCAAAAAGTACAATGGAGGCAGTAGCGTAACGAACTTTTGAAGGATTTCACGTGGCAGGACACAGTAAATGGGCCAATATTCAACACCGCAAAGGCCGTCAGGACGAAAAACGCGGCAAGATCTGGACCCGCATCATCCGTGAAATCACCGTGGCCGCCCGTGCCGGTGGTGGCGACCTGGGCACCAATCCGCGCTTGCGTCTGGCCATTGACCGGGCCAAAGCGGCCAATATGCCAGCCGAGCGCATCAAATACAACATCGACAAGGCCACTGGTTCGCTGGACGGCATCAGTTACGAAGAAATCCGCTACGAAGGCTACGGCATAGGTGGCGCAGCCATCATTGTCGACACCATGACCGACAACAAAGTACGCACCGTGGCTGAAGTGCGCCACGCCTTTTCCAAATTCGGCGGCAACATGGGCACCGAGGGCTCGGTGGCGTTCCAGTTCAAGCACTGCGGCCAGATCATTTTTGCCCCTGGTACGTCCGAAGACAAGGTGATGGACGTGGCCCTGGAGTCAGGCGCGCAAGATGTGATCAGTGACGCCGATGGTGCGATTGAGGTGATCACTTCGGTGGCAGAGTTCGAAGCCGTCAAAAACGCTTTGGAGGCCGCCGGGCTCACGCCTGACGTGGCCGAAGTCACCATGCGCCCTGAAAACCCGATCGAGCTCGGTGGCGACGAGGCCGCACGCATGCAAAAACTGCTTGATGCCATTGAAGACCTGGACGACGTGCAAGGCGTCTACCACAACGCTGAACTGGACACCGAATGAAGATTTTGGTCATTGGCGGCGGCGGCCGTGAACATGCGTTGGCCTGGCGTTTGGTGCAATCGCCCAAAACCCACAAGATTTACCTGGCCCCTGGCAACGGTGGCACCGCGCTGGACCCCCGTTTTGAAAATGTACCCATCACCGATGTGAACGAATTGTGTGCCTGGGCGCTGTCACAAAAAATTGCGCTCACCGTGGTGGGTCCGGAAGTGCCGCTCGCAGCTGGCGTGGTGGATGTGTTTCGCAAGCAGGGTTTGCGCATTTTTGGCCCCACGCAGGCGGCGGCCCAGCTGGAGAGCTCCAAGGCTTTTTCCAAGGCCTTCATGAAGCGCCACAACATTCCGACGGCCGAGTTTGAAACCTTTACCGATGCGGCGGCGGCACACGCCTATGTTGATCAGAAAGGCGCACCGATCGTGGTCAAGGCCGACGGTCTGGCCGCGGGCAAGGGCGTGGTGGTCGCCAACACCCTCGCCGAGGCGCATGAGGCCGTAGACTTCATGCTGCTCGACAACAGCTTGGGCGTGGTGCACAACGCCGGTGCCGATGGCGCGGCCGTGCCACGGGTCGTGATCGAAGAATTTCTGCAGGGTGAAGAAGCCAGCTTTATCGTCATGGTGGATGGCAAAAATGTGCTGCCACTGGCCACCAGCCAGGACCACAAGCGCCTGCTCGATGGCGACCAGGGTCCCAATACCGGTGGCATGGGCGCTTATTCACCCGCGCCGGTGGTCACGCCCGATGTCCATGCCCGGGCCATGCGTGACATCATTTTGCCGACGGTGCGCGGCATGGAAAAAGACGGCATTCCTTTCACCGGTTTTCTGTACGCCGGGCTCATGATTGACGCCCAGGGGCGCCCCAAAACGCTCGAATTCAATTGCCGCATGGGCGACCCCGAAACCCAGCCGATCATGATGCGACTGAAAACCGATCTGGTTGACGTGATGATGGCCGCCACCGAGCCGGGCCCGCATGGCAGGCTCGACCAGGTCGAGCTCGAATGGGACCGGCGCACCGCCATGGGTGTGGTGCTGGCTGCGCACGGCTACCCCATGCATCCGCGCAAGGGCGATGTCATTACCGGCATTCCCCCCGAGACCGAAGACGCCTGCGTGTTCCATGCCGGCACGGCTTTGCAAGACGGTGTGTTGTTGACTGCTGGCGGCCGGGTGCTGTGTGTGACGGTGCTGGCTGACAATGTGCGCTTGGCGCAGCAGCGCGCCTACGACGTGGTCATGGGCGTTCGTTTTGATGGCCTGCAGTACCGCCGGGACATTGGCCACCGCGCCATTAAGGGGTCGCAGGCATGACGGCCCAAACCTTGCTGACCGCGCGAGTGAGCACTTATTTGCGCAGCTTGCAGGCCAGCATCACCGGGGCTGTTGCCGAACTGGATGGCGCGACGTTTCTGACCGACCCATGGCAGAAACCCGCGGGTGAAACTTTGCAAGGGCAGGGCATTACGCAAATCTTGGAAGGCGGCGCGGTGTTTGAGCGTGCCGGCTGCGGTTTTTCACATGTCACCGGTCCCAAATTGCCGCCCTCAGCCACGCAACACCGTCCGGAACTGACCGGCGCACCGTTTGAGGCCATGGGTGTGTCGTTGGTGTTTCATCCGCGCAACCCCTACGTGCCCACGGTGCACATGAATGTGCGCATGATTTCTGCCAAGGCGCCCGATGGCCGCGAGGTGTGCTGGTTTGGTGGCGGCATGGACCTGACGCCGTATTACGGCTTTGAAGAAGACGCGGTGCATTTTCACCAGACCTGCCAGTCAGCCTTGCAGCCCTTTGGCGACGACAAGTACCCGCGTTTCAAAACCTGGTGTGACGAGTATTTTTTCCTGAAGCACCGCAACGAGCAGCGCGGTGTGGGCGGCGTGTTTTTTGACGATTTTTCCGAGCTTGGCTTGGAGCCCAGTCTGGCCATGATGCAGGCCGTGGGCAATTCGTTTTTAACTGCTTACCTGCCCATTGTGATGCGCCGCAAAGACATGCTCTATGGCGAGCGCGAGCGTGCTTTCCAGCTTTACCGGCGTGGCCGCTACGTTGAATTTAACCTGGTGTGGGACCGGGGCACCCACTTCGGCCTGCAGTCCGGGGGGCGCAGTGAATCCATTTTGCTGTCGATGCCACCGCTGGTGAGTTGGGCCTACCAGCAAGTGC
This sequence comes from Rhodoferax sp., assembly GCA_029946045.1. Classification (GTDB taxonomy): domain Bacteria; phylum Pseudomonadota; class Gammaproteobacteria; order Burkholderiales; family Burkholderiaceae_C; genus Rhodoferax. The sequence continues at coordinate 3,127 of JAQSDS010000475.1, read as the reverse complement.
CCGCTGCGGGTACACCCGAGGCCGCGCTGTACAGCGATTTTCTGGTGCGCCGGGATTGGGTCTGAAGCCAAACATGCCACAGGCGCGGCGCATCGGGGTCTTTGGCGGCGCCTTCGATCCGCCGCACCTGGCGCACCGCGCCTTGCTCGAGACTGCGCTGCATGAGCTCCGCTTGGATGTCCTGCATGTGGTACCCACGGGTGATGCCTGGCACAAACCGCGCCAGTTGCTTGATGCCGCGCACCGCCTGGCCATGGTGCGACTGGCCTTTCAAGATGTTCCTCGGATCGTCGTGGATAGCCGGGAAATTGGACGTGTTGGCCCAAGCTACACCATCGACACCTTGCGCGAGATAGCCGCAGAGGTAGCCGGTGCCGAGTTATTTTTGATCATGGGCGCAGACCAGGCCGCTGCCCTGACCAGCTGGCACGAATGGCAGGCCATTGTTCAACTAGCTATAATTAGTGTAGCTACTCGTGCCCACCCATCAAATACCACCGGTTTGTTTGAAGCTGAAAGACTGTTTCCCGAGCGGTTTTTGCACTTGGGCCTACCCCCCCTGCACGTGAGCGCCACCCAGATTCGCAGCAACATTGCCAACGGGCAACCGGTACAAACACTGGTGTCTGAGCCCGTTGCGCGTTATATTGCCGACCATCACCTTTACCAATCACATTGATGACTACCAAAACTACAGCCCCAAGCACTGCCAAAAAACCTGTCAAGGCGGCTGCCAAATCTGCCACGCCGACGCTAAGCAAATCCACCACAAAACCCGTCGCCAAGTCGGCCAATGCTTCGGTCGACAAAAAAGACGTGCAGAAGTTGCAGCGCGCCATTGTCGACGGGCTCGAAGATGTGAAGGCGCAAGAGATTGTGGTGTTTGACACCGAACACCTGTCGTCCTTGTTTGAGCGGGTGATTATTGCTTCGGGTACCTCCAACCGCCAAACCAAGGCGCTGGCCATGAGTGTGATCGACGCGGTGCGGGACGCTGGTTTTCCGAAACCGCGCGTGGAAGGGGAAGCCAACGGCGAATGGATCATTGTGGACTGTGGCCAGGCGGTGGTGCATGTGATGCAGCCCACCTACCGTAGCTATTACAACCTGGAAGAATTGTGGGGCGAGAAGCCGGTACGCCTGAAGTTTGGCGCGGCCAAACCCGTGGTGGCTGCCGAGCCCAGCGCGGCACAAGTCAAGGCTGCCAAGGAGGCCGCCAAGCCGGCAGCCAGTTTGCGCCGCTCCAGTGCCGCCAAGCAGGGCGTGCAGGAAGCCTTCCCGTCCAGAGCGCAGATGGCAAAAACGGCTGCTTCGGAAGCGGCTGCCACCAAAAAAGCTGCCGCCAAGAGCGCTGCCACACCCAAGCGCAAGGTGGCCGGCGCTGAAGCCGTGGCCAAGCCCCGACTGAAAACTGTGGTGGTGAACGCGCCGGTCAAGCCTGCGGCCAAAAAAACAGCCGTGCGCAAAGTCTGACGCTGCGCTGTGCGTCTGCTGATTGTTGCCGTCGGTCAACGCGTGCCCGACTGGGCGCAAACAGCGTGGGACGACTACGCCAAGCGCTTTCCGTTTGAGCTCAAGGTCGAGCTCAAAGCGGTCAAGACCGAGCCCCGGGCCTCCAAAGCCCTTGAAACTTTGTTGGCGGCAGAGCGCGCGCGCATTGAGGCTGCTATTCCCAAAGGTTTCAGGATCGTTGCGCTGGATGAACGTGGCACCGCCTTGAGCACCATGGCGCTGGCGCAAAAACTTGAAAACTGGCAGTTGTCGGGTGACGATGTGGCACTGGTGATTGGCGGCCCGGACGGGCTTGATCCCGCTTTCAGGCAGGCTGCACACGAGCGGGTTCGCTTGTCCGACCTGACCCTGCCCCATGCCATGGTGCGGGTGCTGCTGATCGAACAACTCTACCGGGCGTGGTCGATTAATGCGAATCATCCCTACCACCGCGAATAGTTTCATGTGTGAATCACCTCTGTCGTTGTTGTCGCGCCTTGTCGTACGCCTGTACTGTCGGCGGCGCGACGCCTAGACAGAGCCGATTCACACATGAAACAGATGCCTATGTCACCTTTTGTTTACCTGGCTTCGCAAAGCCCGCGCCGCCGGCAATTGCTGGAGCAGTTGGGTGTGGCCTACGAGTTGTTGTTGCCGGCCGCGGATGAAGATGCCGAAGCGCTGGAAGCCGTGCTGCCCAATGAAGCGCCTTTGCGGTATGTGCAACGTGTCACCCAACTCAAGCTCGATGCCGCGCTACAGCGCCTGCAAGATCGCAATTTGCCACTGGCGCCGGTCTTGTGCTCGGACACCACGGTGGCGCTGGGCCGGACGATTTTGGGCAAGCCCCTCGACGCCCAAGATGCCGAACGCATACTGGCCGTCCTGTCTGGCAAAACACACCGGGTGTTGACTGCGGTCACACTCGGCAGCTTGCAGGAACGCCAGCAGGCGGTGTCCATTTCCCGTGTGACCTTTGTGACCATGACACCCGATCAGATGCACGCTTATGCCGCGAGCAGCGAGCCCCTGGGCAAGGCGGGCGCCTATGCGGTGCAGGGCAAGGCGGCGGCGTACATTTCGCATTTGAGCGGAAGTTATTCGGGCATCATGGGATTGCCGATGTTTGAAACAGCCCGGTTGCTGCGGGCTTTTGGCTTCGATGTGTAAAGTTAAAGAAAACCCAAGCCCATGCAAGAAGATATTTTGATCAATTGGTCACCCCAGGAGACCCGGGTGGCCGTGGTGGAAAACGGTGTGCTGCAAGAGCTGCACGTCGAGCGCACGCTCGAGCGCGGCCTGGTGGGCAATGTCTATCTGGGCAAAGTGGCGCGCGTGTTGCCGGGCATGCAATCAGCGTTCATTGACATTGGTCTGGAGCGTGCGGCATTTTTGCATGTGGCAGACGTCTGGCATGCACCCGTTGAGGGCGAAACGATTTCAGCAGCCCGCAACGCTGCGACCCAAATTCCCATTGAAAAGCAGGTGTTTGAAGGCCAGAGCTTGATGGTGCAGGTGATCAAGGACCCGATTGGCACCAAGGGCGCGCGCTTGTCCACCCAGATCAGCATTGCCGGGCGCATGCTGGTTTTTTTGCCGCAGGACGATCACTTGGGTGTGTCGCAAAAGATTCCGC
>JAQSDS010000474.1 GCA_029946045.1 Rhodoferax sp. | reverse complement strand
ATGTCCATTTCTAATGGAATCATAGACTTACGTGCAGGAAGTGTCGAACTTGAGTTGCTGGTTTGTTGGAAAGACGGTATGACCGAGGTCTTCACCCTCGATACCGGCCTTTTGTCTGTTGTGTTCACGCTGTGCGCGGTAACGAAGCCCGCGAAGTGCCGAAATTGCTGCTTGGTTACCCAGCACAGCCTGCCTCTCCAGCCAGGGCAACCATTCCATCGCGTTTGCGTGGGTGAAGGCCAAGCGCTCACATCTTTGCCGATCTGCCAAGTCTTCCATCGCTGCTGTGCGCTTGGCTGCCCACAATGACCGTGCGACCTGGTTGCCATATTGATTTTGCAGATCGGCCACTATCCCGGCTTTAGCGGCGGCCAGCTGTTTGAAAAGGTCTGATTTCTCAGATCGATGCAGCGTCCGCAAGTCCGATCTTGCGACCTTGCGACCGTCTTTCGCCGTGTACTTTTCTGATTTGTATTGATCAAAGAGCGCTGTGCGTGCCGCGGCCCGGTCAAGTCTGGCGTGATCGCGCTGCTCGCCTCTTCCGGTACGCCCGGGGTGTTCTTGCGAGTCCGGGTCAGTTCCGCAGGCGACACGGGCAACATAGTCGTTATATGTGGCGCCATGCAGTGGCCCGCCGACCAATGTGCCGGAACCAGTGGCGATGTCCAGCGGCTGATACTCACCGAACCGGTTTTGCAAGCGACCCAAGCTGAGCGCATAGTGAACGGCCGATGCTTTGGTTTGTGTCGCCTTGTCCAACATGGGGGTCTCAAAAATCAAGCCGGATTTAACTTTGACCACGCTCAGACCCCTGGCAGCGCAAGCGCGATGAAACGCCTGCCAGTTTTGCGTTGCAACAAGTTCTGGTGCCACCTTGTTTTTAAGCCAGCCTGCCAGCGATGGCAATCCGGCTTTGACTTCGCCCATGCGCGCCTTCACAGCAGGTGCATGGGGTTCAAGTGACTTGTCTGCGACCAATCCCAGCTGGCGGCGCAGGGCATGCGTCAGCCGATTGATTTGCCCTTCAATGACCACGTAGGGGCCGTTGTCGTGTTGCCAGCCCTGCTCAAGCTCGATTTCCCGGCAGGTTTTGTCCAGCACCAGAAAGTCGTATCGCGGTGGCCCTGTCAGTATTAAATGGTCGGGGTGAACACGGTTGGCAATGATGTGAATGTGGTGGTGGTGATCTTTGTCGCGGTGGATCGCAAAAAATGCCTGGTTGTCGGCCATACAAACCGCTTTTAGCGCCTTGGCAGCGGCTGCCGTGGCCTGGTCAAGGGTCGGCTGCTCCCCTGCCCTCCACGAAAGAACCACGTGATAAAACGGGTTGGTTTTGGGATTGGCCTTGGATCTCGCGGCCCATGCCCGCGCCGTGCCATCCATCAATTTGATGATTTGGCGGCGATCGTCCGGGTCCACGGGGTTCAGGCCCTCCAGGTTGAAGGATGCAGCCTCCAACACACCATCACGCGCAAGGTAATTGGCGGCGTCCGCTGGCTCGTAACTGCCGGGCTCTGACAGCTCTGGACTTTTTTTGAGGTCATCAACCACATAGTTGGCCGCGCTGGCCACTGTCTTCCAAGACTTTTTGAGCAGGATGACCTTAGCCAGCATGGTCTGGTCCGACTGCCATCTCTTTGCCACCGGATGCTATGGCTTCAAGCGTGTCAGCGCGTTCACGCAACTCGTTGATCAAGGCCCACCATTTTTTACGATCTTCAGCCGTCCAGCGGATGTCTCTGGCTGGGTATAGGTGCTTGAGCGTGGCACCCAGGCGGCGAAATTCGTATCCAGCCTGTGATTTTTCAAGGGCGACGAAGACGGCACCATGCAAGGCGGTGTCACGGATCAACTGGGACACGCTGACACCCAGGGCCGCTGCACGCTCGTTGAAGCATTCGACCTCGTCGTGCGATACCCTGAGTTTTAAGAACATTGTGCGTTGCATGGCAAAAATGGACCATTCATCGGTTGATCACAACGTCGCGCCACGTTGTCGCCACGTTGGCGGTCGCACTGTCCGATAAGGCCACCAGGGGCAAACTTTTCATTTGAATCCAATCGACTGGCCGCCACCATGGCGGACAGCCAATACGGGCGAGTCGCAAGTGTTGGAATGAAAGTAGCCTTGGTCTACCGGGCTGAAACGGAATGGCAAAAGCAAACAAAGCGACGCGACTTTGTTTTGCCGATCAGTTTGAGCGTCGTCCAGGGGCTAGCCATGCGGCTGGGGTTGTCGAACGACATCCCCAATGAGCTGCACCCTGACTGCACCGACAAGACTGCCAACCCTCCCCGCTTCAGCAGACCTCAGAAAAAACCAGCTGCCTTCTTTTTTAATTGAAAATCTTGGGTTCTCAAAGCCTGAACGTTTTGCGTTTCCCTGATCGATTTGATACGCTTCAGGTCACAAATCTCAGCTCTCTGTCGCCTGCGCCCGACCAATCTACTTTTCGAACACATCGGGCGCAAACCCGCATGAATGCTGGATAGTGGGTCGCGAACGCTCGCGAGGCAAACAGAGAACAGAGAGAGAAAATAGGCGGAAATGTCACCAAAACCAAGTAACTGGAGTGGTGGACGCTCGCGCGGGAAAGAGCCTTTTCACTGGGGAAACAGACGAAAAGAAGCCCAACTGAAAACAGTTGGGCTTTCTATGTATGGTGGTTCAGTGCGGACGCGGGTTCAAATCCGATTTCCAAAGCCCTGAGGCAAATTTGCGCCACTTGTCCCTGTTTTCGTAGAACACCGGAGCACCAAAGCTGGGCACTCGAAAAATTTCACTCACCAAACGGATGCACACGAACGTGAGCGAAGGCTTAGGTTGGCGTGCCACAAACATCCTAAATTCGAGTTATTTTCGCGTCGCTCCTTCTAAAGCTGGTTGATGTGTTCGGCTTCTTGCCCATTAGAAGCACGGACGTCTAGATGTGGCATGCAATATGCTTAAGTCAATGCGTTAGTGTTAACCCCTACAACCTTCCTGTAAATTTTTAGTTAGACTGGCCTTACCACCAAGCCACCTTACTACCTAACCTAACCGAGTTCTCCCATGTCCTCCTTTCAACCAATCAGCGTCTCCCGGCTTTACCGAATGATCGCCAATCAGATAAAGGACAAGATATCAAACGGCAGTTACAAAGTGGGCGAACGCCTGCCATCGGAGCGCGAGTTGGCAGAAATGTTGGCGGTAAGTCGACCATCGGTGCGCGAAGCTTTGATCGCGCTTGAAATTGAAGGTTGGGTGGACGTACGCGTAGGAACCGGCGTATACGTCACTGGCCCAGAGTCACGCCCTGGTAGTGAAGATGGTCTTATTGCGGGTCAAATCAATCCAGTTCAGCTTGACATTGGCGCCGCCGACCTTATGCAAGCACGGCTATTGATTGAACCCTATTGCGCTGAATTGGCAGCACGCAATGCCACAGCGGCACAGATCAAGCTAATGGAAGAAGCCACGCTAGCCCTGCCAGGCTCTGAACAACCTTTCAAGCACAACGACACACTGCATCTCTTAATTGGCGAGGCTTGCGGCAATATAGCTTTGGCTTCGATGGTGCAACACCTGTGGACACTTAGCGAGGGAAGCGCAATCTTCAACCAGTTCAACCATCACTTCGTATACGGCGAGGTTTGGGAGGTGGCGCACAAAGAGCACCTACCGCTGCTCAAAGCTCTGAAGAAGCGGCAACCTGTTGCAGCTAGGCGCGCAATGCGCGAACACCTGCTGGGCATTAGCAGGCGTTTGGGACTAGACGCCAGCGAAGACGAAGAAATATGACACCAGAACCAATTTCCCCGGGTATTTTGTTACCAGCCCCTTTTCCCCTCTTGGCCTCAGTGCCTGCATACAACCTCAATTGGAGAATTTAATGAAACAGACCTCTGCCAGTATCAAAATCATGAAGGCGAGCGCCGCGCTTGCAGCCGTCACGTGGTTGCTCACAGCGGGCACAGTTAATGCCCAGACACAAGGCGGTACGCTGACCGCCATTGTGCAGCCCGAGCCACCAACCCTCATGCTGGGCCTAAATCAGCAAGCACCAACCCAATATGTGGCAGGAAAGATCTACCAGAGCCTGCTGACATACGATCACCAACTGAAGCCACAACCCTCCCTTGCCAAGTCTTGGAAGGCCTCGACCGATGGACTGACCTATACCTTTGAACTACAACGCGGAGTTAAGTGGCACGACGGAAAATCATTCAGTGCAGCCGACGTGGTCTTCAGCGTTGACAAGTTCTTGCGTGAAATGCATCCACGTGGTCGTCTGATCATCAACAAATACATTGCATCAGTCACCGCGCTTAACGAAAACACTGTCGAATTCAAACTTAAGGAGTCCTTTTCACCCTTTATGACTCTGTTCGTAGTTGACAACATGCCGATGGTGCCCAAGCACATCTACGAAGGCACGGACTTCCGCACCAACCCAGCGAACCAGACGCCCATCGGAACAGGTCCATTCAAGTTCAAAGAGTGGAAGAAGGGTTCTCACATCGTCCTGACTCGCAACACCGACTATTGGAAGAAAGGCCAGCCATACCTCAACGAAATCATATTCCGTGTGATCCCGGACGCAGCCTCGCGATCGGTGGCCTTCGAAAAAGGCGACGTTCAAGTCCTGCGCGGCGGTGATGTTGACAACGTTGATGTCAAGCGTCTTAAAGCCTTACCCAATATCGAGATGACCACTAAGGGTTGGGAAATGTACGCCCCTCTGGCCTTCATGAGCATGAACCAGCGCAAGCCTCCGTTTGACAACGTCAAGGTTCGTCAGGCAGTGATGCACGCGTTAAATCGCAAATTCATTGTCGACAACATTTTCTTTGGTATGGGCAAAGTGGCCACCGGACCTATCGCCTCAACTACGCTCTATTACGACAAGAACGTACCGCAATACCCGTTTGACCTCAAGAAGGCCCGTGCACTGATTCAAGAGTCAGGCGTCAATGTTGGCGCAACGCCAGTCAAGATCCTGGCATTCCCATATGGTTCGGCTTGGGATCGCCTGGCCGAATACACAATGCAAAGCCTGGAACAGTTAGGCTTTAAAGTCCAAATTGATCCTGCTGACGCTGGCGGCTGGGCCAAACGTACTGGTGAATTTGACTACGATGTCACATTCAACTTTACTTATCAATATGGAGACCCGGCACTGGGCGTTGCTCGCCACTTTCTTTCGACCAATTCGATCAAGGGCTCGCCTTTTGTAAACAACCAGGGTTACAAAAACCCCAGAGTTGACGAGTTGTTCGCTACAGCAGCAGCCGCTCGAACACCTGAGTTGCGCCAGAAGCTTTACTCGGAAGTTCAGAACGTGCTAACCACTGAGGTGGCTAACGGCGTGTTGTTCGAGATGGAATATGCCACCTTCTATCCCAAACATATCAAGAACCTCGTGAAAACCGGTATCGGTCTCAACGAAACCTTTGACGACGTGTACTTCGACAAGAAGTAACGCTTGTATGGCCCGCCAGCGGCGGGCCCCCTCTCGACCATAAGTATTGGCTGCGCGCACCGCGCGTGGCCAGGGAAAACTGCACTTTGCAGAACGAGGAGCTATACCGTGAAACTGATCTCATTCCTCATCGCCAGACTGGGCAAAGCCTTCTTCGTCATCCTTGGCGTTGTGGTCTTTAATTTTCTGCTGATCCGTCTGGCACCTGGCGATCCGGCTGCAATCATGGCCGGTGAAGCAGCTTCGTCAGACCCTGCTTATTTAGCTCAATTGCGTGAGCAATTTGGCTTTGACCAACCGTTATCGCTGCAACTTTGGCTTTACGTCAAAGGTATTCTGCAACTGGACTTGGGTTTTTCATACCGCAATAACTTACCGGTCCTTGATCTCATCGCTGAACGGCTGCCAGCAACACTTTTATTGATGGCACTGGCCTTTGTCTTTTCACTGCTTGTGGGTGGCATGCTTGGCGTGTTTGCAGCGCGCAGTCGCTACACCAACAAACACACTTGGCTGGACAGTTTGATCATGTCCATCTCACTGGTCTTTTATGCGACCCCCTTGTTCTGGCTGTCGCTCCTCATGGTACTCCTGTTCTCAGTCAATTTGGGCTGGCTTCCAGCATTCGGAATGGAAAGCGCGGGGGCAGGCCTAATCGGCTGGGACCGCGTCGCGGACATCAGCGCCCACTTGGTGCTTCCAGTGGTTTCTCTCGGCTGCTTCTTTATGGCGGTCTACGCACGCCTAGCTCGCGCCTCCATGTTGGAGGTAATGGGCATGGACTTCGTCAAGACTGCACGCGCTAAGGGTGTTCCAGCGGGTCAAGTAATCCGCCGACATGTGATGCGCAATGCCATGTTGCCCGTCGTGACCTTCGCCGGTATCCAGCTCGGGCAGATGGCTGGTGGCGCTGTGCTAGCCGAAACCGTATTTGGCTGGCCTGGTATAGGCCGTCTCATGTTCGACGCCTTAATGCAGCGTGACTATCAACTGCTGCTCGGTGTCTTTCTCGTGACCTCCACCATGGTCGTTCTGTTCAACCTGATCACCGACTTGGTTTACAGAATGATCGATCCTCGAATCGAATTGGGAAGCTAGCATGAAAAAATTTATACGCCGTTTTTCCGCCAACAAAGGTGCAATCTTTGGAATGATGATCTTTTTCTTGGTGATCCTGACCGCACTGCTGTGCTCGGTCTGGTTTGAGGAATCACCCTGGTACATGGTCGCTGAGCCCTTGCTCAAACCATTCGAAAACAGCGATTACCCTCTAGGAACGGACATGCTAGGGCGCGACCTTGGTGCGGGCCTCGCTTACGGCGCTCGGGTGTCCCTGCTGGTGGGCGTTGTCTCCACCTTAGTTGCCGTTATTTTCGGTGTCCTCATAGGGTCTCTGGCCGGTTATTACGGTGGCCGTGTTGATGACCTATTAATGCGATTCACCGAGTTTTTCCAAACCATCCCGCAACTTGCCATGGCAGTCGTATTGGTTGCCATTTTCACGCCTACGATTTACTCAATCGTAGGAGCAATCGCCATCGTGTCATGGCCACCAGTCGCGCGCCTGGTTCGAAGCGAGTTCTTATCGCTTAAGCAACGTGAATTCGTGCAGGCAGCCATAGTTATTGGCCAGAAGCCGATACAAATCATATTTACGCAAATCTTGCCAAATGCGATGTCTCCCATCATTGTCACTGCGTCGCTGATGATCGCCACCGCCATCCTGACCGAATCTGCTCTCTCCTTCTTGGGACTTGGAGATCGTAACCTGATGAGTTGGGGCTACATGATCGGCGCCGCTCGAACAATGCTTCGCGAGGCACCCCTGATGAGTGTTCTGCCTGGCATCGCTATCTTGTTGACCGTACTGGCAATCAACTTGATCGGTGAAGGCTTAAATGACGCCATGAATCCGCAACTGCGTAAACGGGAGGAATAAAACATGTCCTTTACTAAATCAACGTCCCGCACAACGCTGTTGAGCGTCGAGAACTTGACTGTCACACTGCCCTCAGGAAGCGACAGAAAACACGCAGTAAAAGACTTGTCGTTCGATCTTCACGCTGGTGAAATCCTTTGTATCGTTGGTGAATCTGGCTCGGGGAAATCCATTAGCGCCAACGCTATCATGGGCTTACTGCCAACCTACCTAAAGCCCCAGGCTGGGCGAATTTTATTCAAGGGTCGCGACCTGTTGCAACTACGCGAAGACGAGCTCCTTGCACTGCGCGGCAAGGACATTGGCATGGTATTTCAAGAACCGATGTCAGCGCTCAACCCACTTATGCGAGTTGGCGAGCAAATTGCCGAGGTGTTGGCCGTCCATGGTGCCTACCTGGGTCCTGCGCGCCTGCAACGCGTATTGGAACTGCTGCACTTGGTAGGACTTCCCGACCCCTCCACACTTAAGGATGCCTACCCCTTTCGCCTTTCAGGCGGGCAGCGCCAGCGCGTGATGATCGCCATGGCACTCGCACTGGAACCGGCCATCCTTATCGCAGACGAACCTACCACTGCGCTCGATGTAACCACGCAAGCTCAGATCCTTGCGCTAATCAAACATATACAGGCCAGCATGGGCATGGGCGTCATGTTCATCACACACGATTTTGGCGTTGTCGCCGACATCGCAGACCGTGTGGCCGTGATGGAAAAAGGCATCTTGGTCGAACAAGGACCGGCCGAGCAAGTGCTAAACCGCCCTCAGCATCCCTATACGCAACGCCTGATTGCCGCCGTACCACACCGCAACAGCGATATCACCGCACAAGGCAACCTCACTGATCCCGTGGTGTTGGAGGTCAAAAACCTGCGCAAGACCTACGTAACTGAGCGCGGACTATTTGTGCGCAAGCGTGTTGTTAACGCGGTGGACGGTGTCAGCTTCAGTGTGCAGCGCGGCCAGACACTGGGTATCGTGGGCGAGTCCGGTTCGGGCAAATCCACGATTGGCAAGTGCCTGCTGCGTCTGACCGACATTGACAGCGGCCAGCTCATTTTCAATGGCACCGATATCGCACCGTTAACGCAAGCGCAGTTCCGACCCATGCGTAGGCACCTTCAAATGATTTTCCAGGACCCCTTCGCCTCGCTCAACCCACGCCACACGGTGGGCCGTAGCATCATCGATGGACCGGTAGCCAATGGTGTTCCATACGCCGAGGCCGAGCGCAGGGCCCGCGAATTATTACGTCTGGTGGAACTCGATGAGTCCTCGTTCGACCGTTATCCCAACGCTTTCTCGGGCGGCCAGCGACAGCGAATTGGCATTGCCCGCGCTCTGGCGCTGCAACCACAACTCCTGGTGGCGGACGAATCGGTGTCCGCCCTAGATGTATCGGTGCAAGCACAAGTACTCAAATTACTGCAGGACATTCAGCAACGATTGAACTTGGCAATGATCTTCATCACGCACGACTTACGGGTGGCTGCACAGGTATGCCACCAGATCGCCGTTATGCACAAGGGTCGCATTGTCGAATTCGGCACACCAGCCCAAGTTTTCGACCGCCCTAGCAACGACTACACGAAATGTCTTATCGACGCTATTCCAGGCAAGCACTGGAGCCCGGTAGATGCTCGTGTTGCCACCATTTAAATTAGTGTTCATTTATGACCTCGAAAATTAGCATCCCTGCATCTCGCAACGGCGGACAGATCCTTATTCAACAATTGCGCAACCACGGCGCAAGCCGGATCTTTCTCGTGCCAGGCGAGAGTTATCTCCCCTGCATTGACGCTCTCAACGATCACGAAGACGCTATTCAAGCTGTAGTGTGCCGCCAGGAAAGCGGAGCCGCCTACATGGCCGAAGCCCATGGGAAGCTCACCGGTGAGCCGGGCATCTGTTTCGTCACACGCGGCCCTGGCGCCACAAATGCCAGCATTGGCGTGCACACTGCCTTTCAAGACTCCACGCCCCTAATTCTTTTCGTCGGCCAGGTAGGAAACGATTTCTGTGAGCGTGAAGCGTTCCAAGAAATCGATTACCGCCGCATGTTTGGTCAAATGGCAAAGTGGGTGGCACAAATCGATCGTACCGACCGCATCCCAGAATTTATTGCCAGAGCTTTTACTGTGGCCACCAGCGGTCGCCCGGGTCCTGTCGTTTTGGCATTGCCAGAAGACACGCTTTGGGGTACCGCTGAGGTTGCTGACCTGGCACACTACACCCGCGTTGTCAACCATCCTGGTGTGACAGACCTCACCCTGTTGCGTGAGCACCTGGAAGCGGCACAGAACCCCTTTGTGCTTGTGGGCGGCAGTGGATGGACATCAGAGGCACTGATTCAATTAAAGGGGTTCGCAGAGCGGTTTGACCTGCCGGTAGGTGTGTCATGGCGGCGTTTGGAGTGTTTTGACCAACAGCATCCAAATTTCGCCGGACATGTGGGCTGGGGCATGACCGATGAGTTGCGTAAGCGCGTACGTGAAGCAGACTTATTGCTGGCAATTGGCCCACGCCTGGGTGAAGCTACTACCGAGGGCTACACCGTCATCGAAAGTCCGCGCCCACGCCAAAAACTCATCCACATACACGCTGACGCGAACGAACTGGGCCGAGTATTTCAATCAGTACAAGCCATCTGTGCCAGCAACGTCGGAATGGCACGGGCACTGGCAGAACTAAAGCCCACACGCACACCCGGTTGGAGCGAAAAC
>JAQSDS010000473.1 GCA_029946045.1 Rhodoferax sp. | reverse complement strand
AAAATCACCACCTTGCCAAGCAGTCTGACCGTTCATCCGCTGGTGAAAAAAGTGTATGACGACCGGGCCGCCATGGGACGCGGTGACATTCCAGTGGATTGGGGCATGGGCGAGCACATGGCATTTGCCTCTTTGGTGGCCAGTGGCTACCCGGTGCGCCTGTCTGGCGAAGACTGCGGTCGCGGCACCTTTACCCACCGCCATGCGGTCATTCACGACCAAAAGCGTGAAAAGTGGGACGAGGGCACCTATGTGCCATTGCAAAACGTGGCTGAAAACCAGGCCCCGTTTGTTGTCATTGACTCCATCCTGTCTGAAGAAGCGGTGTTGGGCTTTGAGTATGGCTACGCCTCCAACGACCCCAATACGCTGGTGATCTGGGAAGCCCAATTTGGCGACTTTGCCAACGGTGCCCAGGTCGTGATCGACCAGTTCATTGCGTCTGGTGAAGTCAAGTGGGGTCGTGTCAATGGTCTGGCCATGATGCTGCCGCACGGCTACGAAGGCCAGGGTCCGGAGCATTCTTCGGCGCGCGTCGAGCGTTTCATGCAGCTGGCTGCAGACACCAATATGCAACTGGTGCAACCGACCACCGCGAGCCAGATATTCCACGTGTTGCGGCGCCAGATGGTGCGCAACCTGCGCAAACCTTTGGTCATCTTCACGCCCAAGTCGCTCCTTCGTCACAAGGACGCAGCCTCGCCGCTGGCTGAATTCACCAAGGGTAATTTCCAGACCATCATTCCGGACCAAAAGACGCTCAAGGGCGACAAGGTCAAGCGGGTGGTTGCCTGCTCCGGCAAGGTGTACTACGACCTGGCCAAAAAGCGGGAAGAAAAAGGCAGCGAGGACGTCGCCATTGTGCGTGTCGAGCAGCTTTATCCGTTCCCGCACAAGGCCTTTGCAACGGAGTTGAAAAAATACCCCAATGCCACTGAGGTGGTGTGGACGCAAGACGAACCGCAGAACCAGGGGGCTTGGTTCTTTGTGCAGCACTACATTCACGAGAACATGCTTGACGGGCAAAAACTGGGTTACTCCGGTCGGGCGGCTTCGGCATCTCCTGCTGTGGGCTATGCCCACCTGCACCAAGAGCAACAAAAGGCGCTGGTCGAAGGCGCTTTTGGCAAGCTCAAGGGCTTCATCCTGTCCAAGTAAGGCAGAACCCGAACCAAACCCGTTCAGGTCGGCGCATCGTTCGCCGCCTGGACCCTCAAGCTCATTTTTGAAAGAATTGTTATGGCAATCGTAGAAGTCAAAGTCCCGCAACTGTCTGAATCCGTGGCCGAAGCCACCTTGTTGCAGTGGAAGAAAAAAGTTGGTGACGCTGTCGCTGTGGATGAAATCCTGATCGACGTCGAAACCGACAAGGTTGTGCTGGAAGTGCCCGCACCTTCAGCTGGTGTGATCGTCGAGATCATTGAGCCCGATGGCAGCACGGTGGCGGCTGACCAGCTGATCGCTCGCATTGATACCGAAGCTGTCGCAGGTGCAGCAGCGCCGGTGGCCCCTGTGGTGGCGGCCATGGCTGCAGCCGCAGCGCCTGCAGCCGCGGTGGCGACAGCTGCCAGCGCCTCTATGGCGGGCGTGGCGATGCCAGCCGCAGCCAAGCTGATGGCAGACAACCAACTACCAGCTGGGTCGGTGGCTGGCAGTGGCAAGGACGGTCGCGTCACCAAGGGTGACGTGCTGGCCGCTGTGGCCGCTCCCAAGGCCGTGGTGGCCCCTGCCATGCCTGCGACCAAACCGGCAGCCCCGTTGTTGTCTCAGGTGGCAGCACCTGCCAGCAGCCTGGCCGCGCAGTTGGCCGGTCGCCCTGAGCAGCGCGTGCCCATGAGTCGCTTGCGCGCTCGTGTCGCCGAGCGTTTGCTGCAGTCGCAATCAACCAACGCTATCCTGACCACGTTCAACGAGATCAACATGGCTCCGGTCATGGACATGCGCAAGCGTATGCAGGACCGCTTTGAGAAAGAGCATGGTGTCAAGCTCGGCTTCATGAGCTTCTTCGTCAAGGCGGCAGTTCATGCACTCAAAAAATTCCCGGTGCTCAATGCCTCGGTGGACGGTACCGACATTGTTTACCACGGCTTCTTTGACGTGGGCATTGCAGTGGGCTCACCCCGTGGTCTGGTGGTGCCGATTTTGCGCAATGCCGACCAGATGAGCTTTGCCGACATCGAGAAAAAGATTGCTGAATTTGGCACCAAGGCACGCGACGGTAAGCTGGGCATGGAAGAAATGACCGGCGGCACCTTCTCGATCAGCAACGGCGGCACCTTTGGTTCCATGATGTCGACCCCCATCATCAACCCGCCGCAAAGCGCTATTTTGGGTGTGCACGCTACCAAAGACCGAGCCATGGTGGAAAACGGTCAGGTGGTGGTGCGTCCCATGAACTACTTTGCCATGAGCTACGACCACCGCATCATCGACGGCCGTGAAGCCGTGCTGGGCCTGGTGGCCATGAAGGAAGCGCTGGAAGATCCGGCCCGCCTGCTGTTTGACATCTGAAGCCGGGCATCTTCCTGCTGCGCGACCCAATCTCCGGCCTGCGCTGCTCGCCGTACAGGAGTACGGCTGTGCTGTTCGACCTGAGCTTGGGCCGCTCGCGACGGAATCTTCCCGACTTCATAACTAAAGGAAAATAAATGAGCAAGCAATTTGATGTGATCGTGATTGGTGGCGGCCCGGGTGGCTATATTGCCGCCATTCGCGCAGCCCAGTTGGGCAAAAACGTGGCCTGTGTCGACGAATGGAAAAACGCCAAGGGCGGGCCGGCACCGGGCGGCACCTGCACCAATGTGGGTTGCATTCCGAGCAAGGCGCTGCTGCAGTCGAGCGAGCATTTTGAGCAGGCCAGCCACCACTTTGCCGACCATGGCATCACGGTCAAGGGCCTGAGCATGGACCCCGCCAAAATGGTGGCACGCAAGGACACCGTGGTCAAGCAGAACAACGACGGCATTCTGTACCTGTTCAAAAAGAACAAGGTCAGTTTCTTCCACGGCCGGGCCTCGTTTGTCAAAGCGGTAGACGCTGGCTACGAGATCAAGGTAGCGGGTGCTGCCGAAGAAACGTTGGTCGGTCAGCAGATCATTGTGGCCACCGGCTCCAATGCCCGTGCGCTGCCGGGTGCGGCGTTTGATGAAACCATGGTGTTGTCCAACGAAGGCGCCCTGGCGCTGACCGCGGTCCCCAAGAAAATGGGTCTGATTGGCTCAGGTGTGATTGGCCTCGAAATGGGCTCGGTCTGGCGCCGCCTGGGTTCCGAGGTGACCATCCTCGAAGGTTTGCCAGACTTTCTGGGCGCCGTTGACCAGCAGATTGCCAAGGAAGCGCACAAGGCCTTCGTCAAGCAAGGCCTCAAGATCGAACTCGGTGTCAAGGTGGGCGACATCAAGGTGGGCAAAAAAGGCGTGAGCGTGGCCTGGACCAATGCCAAGGGCGAAGCCCAGACACTCGATGTCGATAAACTGATTGTCTCGATTGGCCGGGTGCCCAACACCATCGGTCTGAATGCCGAGGCGGTGGGCCTGAAGCTCGACGAGCGCGGCGCCATTGTGGTCGATGGCGACTGCAAGACCAACCTGCCTGGTGTCTGGGCGGTGGGCGACGTGGTGCGTGGCCCGATGCTGGCGCACAAGGCGGAAGAAGAGGGCGTGGCCGTCGCTGAACGTATTGCGGGTCAGCACGGTCATGTCAACTTCAACACCATTCCGTGGGTGATTTACACCAGTCCCGAGATTGCCTGGGTTGGCCGCACCGAGCAGCAGCTCAAGTCGGATGGCGTGGCCTACAAGGCGGGTACTTTCCCGTTCCTGGCCAACGGCCGCGCGCGCGCCCTGGGTGACACCACAGGCATGGTGAAGATGCTGGCTGACGCCACCACAGATGAAATTCTGGGCGTCCACATCGTCGGACCCATGGCCAGTGAGCTGATCGCCGAATGCGTGTTGGCCATGGAGTTTCGCGCCAGCAGTGAAGACATTGCCCGCGTTTGCCATGCCCATCCGTCCCTGAGCGAGTCCACCAAAGAAGCGGCGCTGGCCGTTGACAAGCGCACCCTGAACTTCTGAATCGGTACCACCGTGACTGCCCGGGCTTGACCGACAAGTTCAGGCAGTCATTTTTTCTGTGATCGCTTCCAAGTGACAGTCAAAAAAATCTACCAAGCCGAGCTGCTGGCACGCGGCTACAGTGCGGATCCGGCGCAATTGCGTGCCGTACAAGTGCTTGAAACCTGTTCGCGTGAATGGGGCAAGTACCGGGAGCAGCGCTCCAACGCGCTTAAAAAATTGATCAATCGCCCCGCCATTCCGCGGGGTGTGTACATGTACGGCGGTGTTGGGCGCGGCAAAAGCTTTTTGATGGACTGCTTTTACAGCGCTGTGCCACTGAAACGCAAGACTCGGCTGCATTTTCACGAATTCATGCGCGAGGTACACCGGGAATTGGCCAGCATGCAGGGCACGGCCAACCCGCTGAAACTGTTGGCGAAAAGGATCTCTGATAAGTACCGGCTGATCTGTTTTGACGAGTTTCATGTGTCCGATATCACCGACGCCATGATTCTGGGCCGATTGCTCGAAGCCTTGTTTGAACAAGGCGTTGGGTTCGTCACGACCTCCAACTTCAAGCCCGATGACTTGTACCGTCATGGTTTGAATCGTGAGCGTTTTTTGCCGGCAATTGCCTTGTTGAATGACCAGCTCAATGTGATCAATGTCGACCACGGGACCGATTACCGCGGGCAAACCCTGGCCCAGCTTGAGCTTTACCACACGCCATTGGGTGAGGCTGCGGAAGAAGTCATGCGCAACGCTTTCGAACGTCTTGCGGAAACCCAGGACGAAGACCCCACGCTGCAGATCGAGGCACGCAAAATTTATGCGCGGCGCAAGGCGGGCGGACTGGTCTGGTTTGACTTCAAATCCCTGTGTGGCGGACCGCGTTCGCAAAACGATTACCTTGAAATTGCGACCCAGTTCCACACGGTGTTGTTGAGCGACGTGCCGCAGATGCCACCCCGTATGTCGGCCGAGGCACGCCGCTTCACCTGGCTGGTAGACGTGCTGTACGACCGGCGGGTCAAGCTGATCATCTCGGCGGCGGTTTCTGCCCCCGATTTGTATACCGAGGGCTTGATGGCCAACGAGTTTGCCCGCACCGTGTCGCGCCTGCAGGAAATGCAGTCTGCCGAATTTCTGGCTTTGAGCCGTCGCGACGTTGACACCGGTTTAACCTGAGTCGCCGTTCGGTTTGACGTGCTCTGTGTGCTGTTGCCCGCCCTTGCGCAGCGACAGGCCTGACCGCTCAATGGGGCAAAGGTTCGAACTTGACGATGATCAGCGACAGGTTGTCGCCCGTGCCCTGGGCTCGTGCACGGGCTTTTTCGATCAGGAATTCGGAGGCTTCCCGGGGCGCCAGCGCCTCCAGAACGGTTCCCAGCTCATCTTCGGTGAAGTAGTGCCAAAGGCCGTCGCTACAGGCCATCAAAATATCACCCGCCCGCATCTGCGCAATGTGGTGAAGACTGACGGGTGGGTCACTTTCAGACCCCAGGCAGCCAACCAAAACGTTTGATTTTGGATGGCTATGGGCCTGCTCCTGGGTGATCTCGCCGCGATCTACCAGCAGTTGAACGTACGAATGATCCAGTGTGCGCTTGACCAACTGCTTACCCTGGAAATGGTAGATCCGGGAGTCGCCCGCATGAATCCAATGGCAGTCCCCGTCCGGGTTCAATAAAAAAGCGACGATGGTGCTGTGAGGCTCTTGTTCAGCCGATATCGCGATCAGTTTGATCACGGTGTGTGCTTCACTGAGCAATTGTTTCAGGATGCCCTGAGGGTCGTCAGTCACCGGATCGTAGCGCTCAAAAAGTTGGCGTGCTGTCATCATGACCTGGTCAGAAGCTTTGCGGCCACCACTGCGCCCACCCATGCCGTCAGCCAGTACGCCCAACAAACAGCCTTTGACGCGAGGGTGACTGAGCACCATGACCTGGTCTTGCTGGTAGTCCCGATCTCCTTTGTGAATCCCGGTGGACGCCGTGAGTCGGTAGGCTTTGGATTTCATGAAGCTACCAAATCTTCCACCATGGACCGTTTTTTGATTTGAAGCCCTGTACGAGGTAGGGGGTTTGCGGGTAATTTTTTTCAAGTACGCGCTGGCTGTCGTCGCGCAGCGCGGTCATGCCCAGGGCATCGTAGGATTTGACCATGATGAACAGGGCTTCTTCGAGGGCTGGAACCCCTTGGTAGTCTGTAATGGCAGTCTGAGCCCGATTGATTGCCGCCAGATAGGCACCGCGCTCGTAGTAGTAGCGCGCCACGTACACTTCGGACTGCGCCAGTGAATTCACGATGTAATTCATGCGCTGGCTTGCCTCGGGGGCGTACCGCGAGTCAGGAAAGCGAGCGACCAGTTCCTTGAAGGACTCAAAGGAATCCTTGGCAGCTTTTTGATCACGTTCGGCCAGGTCCTGGCGGGTCAAGGCAGAAAACAGCCCCAGATCGTCGTTGAAGTTAACGATGCCCTTGAGGTACAGGGCGTAATCGAGCGCCGGACTGGCAGGGTGCAATTTGATGAAGCGGTCCAGCGTGGCGATGGCCAGCACCGGTTCGCCGGCCTTGTAGTGAGCGTAGGCTTTGTCGAGCTGTGCCTGCTGTGCCAGCGGTGTTCCTGCCGCCCGGCCTTCAAGTTTTTCAAACAGCACAATGGCCTTGTCGTAGGCTCCGGTGTTGAGTTCGTCTTTGGCCTCGGCATAAATTTTATTGGGACTCCATTGTGCGGTGGGGTCCGGCGTCGTGGTTGAGCAGGCGCTCAGAAAGACAACACCAGCCGCCAACATCCAGACGCAGACGGCAGATAATTTGGCATGAGGCATAGCGAAAGACTTTCTTGAAAAAAACAGACGTAATTATATCGGGCGACCTGCCCATGGACGAGCTTGATGGTGCGTCGGTACTGGAGCCCCAGGCAGAGCAGCGGCCGTTGGTCTTTGCGGCTGCCCAGCATGGTATGCGATTGGATCGTGTCCTGGCTGAGTTGGTGCCAGAGTTTTCGCGTAATTATTTGCAACAACTCATGGAAGCCGGCCATGTCCGTATCAACGGTCAGGTGATGGTCAAGGCATCGCACAAGGTAAAAGTTTCCGATGCGGGCGTGATCGAACTGCGCCCGACCCCGCAAAGTCAGGCCTTCAAGGCAGAGCCCATGGCGCTTGACGTGGTCTATGTTGACGCGCATGTGTTGGTGATCAACAAGCCGGCCGGGCTGGTGGTCCATCCGGCACCAGGCAATTGGTCCGGCACCTTGATGAATGGGCTGTTGGCTTATGACC
Organism: Rhodoferax sp.; assembly: GCA_029946045.1. Lineage (GTDB taxonomy): Bacteria > Pseudomonadota > Gammaproteobacteria > Burkholderiales > Burkholderiaceae_C > Rhodoferax. The sequence continues at coordinate 2,878 of JAQSDS010000473.1, read as the reverse complement.
CCAAGGCTTTCGAATTGCCGCGCGCCGGCATTGTGCACCGCCTCGACAAGGACACCAGCGGCCTGATGGTGGTGGCGCGCAGCCGGACCGTGATGGACGCCCTGGTGCGCGCCATCGCCGCGCGGGAAGTCAAGCGCCAGTACCTGGCCATCGGGCAAGACAGTTGGTCGGGTGCCGTTAAACGCACGGTTGATGCCGCCATTGGCCGCGATCCTGCGAACCGGCTGCGCATGGCTGCAGTTGATTTGAACCTCCATCCTGGCAAGGCGGCCAGAACTGACTTTGAACTTCTGTCCAATGGCGTCCAGGCTTGTCTCGTGCACTGCACTTTGCATACCGGTCGCACCCACCAGATCAGGGTTCACATGGCGCAACTGAAGCATCCCTTGCTCGGCGACGCGTTGTATGGTGGTGCCATGGGGCTTGGTATGACCCGGCAAGCCCTGCATGCCTGCCGACTCGCCTTTGCGCACCCGGTGACGCGGCAAGCACTGACTTTTTCTGCCACTTTGCCGCCTGATTTTTCCGGGGTGCTGGCCAGCCTGGGCCTCAAGTACAATCAGAACGCTATTTAAACGCCTGCGTCAGTTTCTTGAGCAGTGTGTGCGTCACCGATAGTTCGCTCGGCTTGTTACGCTCTTTCCATTCTTTGTCTTGATGTCTTTGGACATCTTATTTTCAACACGTCGACACATGAAAACGCTGGATGCCAAGTGCATTCTTGAAGCCGCTTTGGTTTGTGCTCAACAACCCATGTCGCTGCGCGACATGCAGCTTCTTTTGGGTCAGGTGCATAGCCCGGCTGAAATCCGTCTGTTGTTGAATGAATTGCAGCAAGACTGGTCGCAGCGTGGCGTTGAACTGGTGGAATTGGCCAGCGGGTGGCGCTTTCAGAGTTGTCTTGAAATGCGCGTGTACCTGGATCGTCTGTATCCGGAAAAGCCACCCCGATATGCCCGGGCCACGCTTGAGACGTTGGCCATCATTGCCTACCGCCAGCCGGTAAGCCGGGGTGATATTGAAGACATTCGGGGCGTGACTGTCAATTCGCTGACGATCAAGCAGCTGGAAGACCGGGGCTGGATTGAAGTGATCGGGCACCGTGACACGGTGGGGCGGCCAGCCCTCTTTGCCACCACGCGTCAATTTTTGGATGACTTGGGCTTGTCTTCCCTGGATCAACTTCCGGTGTTGGAGGCGTCAGGCTCAAGTTTTGAGGGCTTGGGTCGGGTGCTGGAGTCCAGTCAGGGTGATGAGACCATGGCCCTGACGCCGGAGTTGGATTGGTCTGAAGATGCCCCTGCTGACGCAGCCACGGGCGAGTTGTCGAATTTGGAGTCAAAGGAATCAAGATGAATCATGAAGAGGCAAGCCCCCCACAGTCGATGGCCATCCGGTTCGAAGATGTGGTCTCGGGTCAATTTGACGCAGAAGACGCACAGGTTTCGGCTGCCCTCAAGCGGGTGCTGCCACCGCAGCCCGAGTCGCCCAAGTTGCACAAGGTGCTGGCTCAAGCCGGCATGGGCTCCAGACTGGAGATGGAGCAGCTGATCATGGAAGGCCGGATCACCGTCAACAATGAACCGGCTCACATTGGTCAGCGGGTTCAATTTGGTGACCATGTCAAAGTGAACGGCAAGCCGATCCGCTTCAGGATCGAACCGCCGCCGGCCCGGGTCATTGCCTACCACAAGCCGGCAGGTGAGGTGGTGTCCAACGACGATCCGCAAAATCGGCCCACGGTTTTTCGCAAGCTGCCCAAGCTGTTTCAGGGTAAGTGGCAGTCGGTGGGGCGGCTGGATCTGAACACCGAAGGCTTGCTTTTGTTTACCAGTTCGGGTGAGTTGGCCAACAACCTGATGCACCCCCGTTTTGGGCTTGAGCGTGAATATGCTGTGCGGGTGCTGGGCGCCCTCAACCAGGAGGAAAAGAAACGCCTGCTGGAGGGCGTCAGGCTCGACGACGGAATGGCCAATTTTGGCTCGATCGAGGAGGGCGGTGGCGAGGGTTCCAATTGCTGGTATCGGGTCACCATCTCGGAGGGCCGCAACCGTGAGGTGCGCCGCATGTTCGAAGCTGTTGGGCACGCCGTCAGTCGTTTGATCCGGATCCGCTACGGAGCCATGGTCCTGCCGCGCGGGCTCAAGCGTGGCGCCTGGATGGAGCTGGACGCTGGCGACATCAATTCACTTACTCAAAAGGCCAGAAATTCTGCAGCGACAGCCTCGGCTGAGGACCCCGTCCCTTTGGCTGATGCCGGTGTTCAGGGCGAGCGCCCACCGCGCCCGCCCTTGCGCGGTCGACGCCCAGTCGGCAGAAGCCAAAATGGCCGCGGCAACAAACCCAGTCCCAATGCTGCCGGAAACGCCCAGCCTGATCCGCTTAAAACCAATTTTGGCTACATCGGGGCTGACAGTTACACCCGGCAAAGACAGGAACAGGGCAGCAAACGCGGCGCTGGTTCTGGATCCTCGGGTGGCCGACGGGTCGGTAAAGGCCGTTAAGCCGGGGCATTGACCCGGTCGATACGTCAAGCTGACACCGATCAGGTTAACATTCAGGGCTTTGACGAATCGGTCAAAAAAATTACATTTATCAGGAAAAACCATGACTATTGAACGCACTCTCTCCATCATCAAACCCGACGCTGTTGCCAAAAACGTGATCGGACAAATTTACGCCCGATTTGAAGCCGCCGGTCTGAAAATTGTGGCTGCCAAAATGGCCCATTTGTCGCGCGGCGAGGCTGAAGCTTTTTACGCGGTGCACAAGGCGCGCCCCTTCTTCAAGGACCTGGTTGATTTCATGGTGTCCGGCCCGGTCATGATCCAGGCCCTGGAAGGTGAAAATGCCGTTTTGAAACACCGCGACCTGATGG
>JAQSDS010000472.1 GCA_029946045.1 Rhodoferax sp. | reverse complement strand
TCACCTTCAGAGAAAAATTGGTAACCCAGGGCCTGCAACTCGGCGCGCAATTCGCGGTAGTTGTAAATGGTGCCGTTGAAGACCAGTGCGAGCTGCAGCACCGCATCGACCATGGGCTGGTGTGCGTGGCTAGAGAGGTCGATGATGGACAGGCGGCGGTGGCCAAACGCCACCGGGCCGTCCTGGTAGCTGCCAGCGTCATCCGGGCCGCGGCGCGCCAGTTGGTCGGACATGCGGCCGATGGCAGCCATGTCGGGCACGGCGCCGTCAAAGCGCAATTCGCCACAGATGCCGCACATCAGCGCGATCCTGCGGCAACCGTGTCGGTGGGTACCACAATCACCGGCGCAAAACCGCCGCCTTGGGTGCGGAAATTGGTGGTCTGGCCGGCATACATGCGTGCTGCCAGCAGTTGCACTTGGCCGGCGTAGCTGTAGGCGCGGATATCAAACTTGAGGTCGGTCTGAACGCCATCGACTTCGGTCATGCGCCCGCTTGGCGGCACCAGCGCTTGGGCCACAAAGTCGCTCTCCAGAATCTCGGCCCAGACCCGGCGTGTCAGTTTGTCGCCGCGGTAAGCCGCTTTGGCGCCATAGCCCGCAACCGGTTTAAAGAAAAGTTGGCGCCGTTGTGCCCACAGTTCTTCGGCACGCTCCGGTGTGACCAGGCGCGTGGCAGGCACGCTGGCTGTCAGCAGTTTGCGGTCGGTGGCAGAGGCGCCCCAGGCCAGCAAGAGCTCGTTCTGGCTCAGGGCGATCAGGTTGCGCTTGTCGGCCAGCAAGGCGTGCGCACGCGGATGCGGTGTCAGCACCACGGCCCCGGCCTCATGCGCCCGGCGCAGGGGCAGATGGGCTGGTTCGGTCAGGTAGAAATCGGTCAGGCGGTTATAGACCATGTCGACCGCCACGCCCTGGTGCATGAGTTTGCCGTTTTGCCACGTCAGTTCTGAAGGGTCGGCAATGGCTGCCTGGACGCCATACTGGCTGAACAACTGGCGAAACAACTCAAATTCAGGCGCCAGGTATTGGTCTTGTGGGGCGTGGTCCACGATCACCACCGAGCGCCAGGGGGCGGCACCGCGCTGGCGTCGCCACTCGTCAGCAAACATGTCAAGAATGGTTTTTTTCAGGGTGTCGCGCCGGGCGCTGGACGAAAATGCCCAGTCCAGCTCAGTGCAACAGGCTTCTTGCGCGCGCGCCAGTGCCACATTGAGCAGCAGGCCGCCGGCGTTGGTGTTGATTTCGATGAGTTGGGGACCACTGGCGCTCAAATGAAAGTCATAACCCATACAGACGCCCAGCGGACCGAAGTCGCGCTGCGCCGAGGCGTCTGCCCTGGAAAGCGCCTGCACCTGGTAGCCGGGCAGGGCAGCGACACGCTCGATGGCCGAAATGGTGGCTGTGATTTGCTGCTGTACTTCTTGCGAAATAAAAACCACGGTTGACGAAAACAGGTTAGGCCGGGTCTGCGCAATATGGGTCATCATGCCCTTCAAACTGGGCTCGCTCTCCAATTGTTCACTCAGACGTGCCAGGTTCAGGGTGCGGCAAAAACAGTCGCGGTTCAGTGCCTCGGCAGAGGACAGTGCACCAGCTATGGCAGGGTTAGGATTCATACAGGGCAGGATTCTGCCTGAGTCGGCTTGTGTTTGTCGGGCACGGGAACGCAACTGGGTGTAAATGGCGCCTTGACCACCTGCAAGGTGACATGGGTGATCTCGAATCGGTCGTGCATCAGTTCGGTGGCCGCGTGCAGAAAAGCATCGTCGGCCTGACCCTGCGGCATGACCAAGTGGGCGGTGAGCGCAACGTGTGCGGTGCCCATGGCCCAGATGTGCAGGTCGTGCACCTGCGTCACGCCGGGCAGCGCGGCCAGGCAGTCGTGCACCGCATGTGGGTCGATGTGGCCTGGCACGCCGTCAAACAGCATGTGCAGGGATTGTTTGAACAAGTCCCAGGTGCCCCACAGAATCACCGCGGCAATGCCCAGACTCACCACCGGGTCCAGCCAGGTCCAGCCCATCCACAGCGTCAGCGCGCCGGCCACCACCACCCCGGCCGACACCAGCGCGTCGGCTGCCATATGCAGAAATGCGCCGCGAATATTGAGGTCATGTTCGCGCCCGCGCATGAACAGCAGGGCAGTGGCGGTGTTGACAACGATGCCGACCCCCGCCACCAGCATGATGGTCAGGCCCTGTTCCTGCAGCGATACCTCGTTCGACATCAGGCGCCCGATGGCCTCCCATGCCAGACCGCCCATGGCCACCAGCAACAGCAAGGCATTGGCAAAGGCCGCCAGAATGGTGGCGCGTTTCCAGCCGTAAGTGTGACGGGCGTCGGGCACCAGCCTGATGGCCAGTGTGCCGCCCCAGGCCAGCACCAGGCCAGCTACGTCGCTCAGGTTGTGGCCGGCATCTGCCAGCAAGGCCAGCGAATTGACACGCCAGCCATAAAACGCCTCAATACCGACAAATGCCAGATTGAGGACGATGCCGATGGCAAAGGCGCGGTTGAAGTTCGCCGGGGCGTGGTCGTGGTGGTCGTGATCGTGACTCATGGGGGTCCTGTTTTGAGCTTGCTCCTGAGCAATATGACAGCCTCAGGTGGCTGACCAAGTGTAAAGAGCCACTGGTTGTTGCATAGTGAGTCAGTTTTGTTTGATCTAGGTCAATCGTTTTCAAAGTAGCCGGGAACTAGAATCCCCTCCACAATTTGTGTGTTTTCGATACACTTGCCTATCACCTCATTTTCAGTTCACTTCAGGAGTTAAACAATGTTCAAATCTTCTTTCGCTCTCGCCAGCGCATCCGCTGTTTTGGCCCTGGCCTTCCTGTCGCCCGCACAAGCTGCGCCCGACGAAGAGGCAGCAAAAGCCCTGATGAAAGCCAACGACTGCACCAAATGCCACGCCGTTGACAAGACCAAAAAAGGTCCGGCACTGAAGAAGATTGCCGAAAAATACAAAGGCAAGGCTGACGGTCAGGCCAAGCTTGTGACCAACTTCACAACCGCCCCCATGGTCAAGCTGGCCGATGGCACCGAAGAGAAACACAAAGTCGTTGATACCAAAGATCAAAAGGAACTGAAAAACCTGGCTGACTGGATTCTGGCTCAATAACCCAAACGTCCACTAAGGTAGGTCCTTGGCCACCGTCCTCACAGACTGTGGCCATTTTCATTGGTTAATCGGTATTGCATCATGCGACTCAAATCCTCACTTCTTTTAAGCGGGCTAGGCTGGCTGCTAGGCGCCTGTCTGAGCTTGCCGACGTTCGCGGCCAGCTCTGCGACTGAAGCCACACCCGCCAAGCTCGACAATGCCACCTGCCTGAATTGCCACGATGGCCAGAAGGGCAAGCTTGAAGTGCCCGTGAGCGACGGTAAGGCGCGTGCGTTGCGTGCCGTTATGCCAGAAAAATTTGCTCAGGGCGTCCACGCCAAAATGACCTGCGTGGCCTGCCATGCCGACATCAAGGACAACGCCGAAAAAGCCAATGCACATGCCAAGGACCCGGCGCTCAAACTCGCCAAGGTTGATTGCGCAGGCTGTCACCAGCAGCTGTGGGAAGATGCCCAAAAGGCGGGCACTGCGCAGACCAAGCCCCGGCTTGAATTGGTGGTTAAAAACATTGACGCTTATAAAACCTCGTTCCATGCGCGTCCCAATGCGGATGACAAAACCAAACCCAATGCCTCTTGTGACAACTGTCATGACACGCACAGCTTCAATGTGCCCGCCAAGAAGACACCACAGTATGACCAATGGCGCCTGGGTATAGCTACCAACTGCGGCAGTTGCCATGAGGATCAGCTTGATGCCTATTCCGGCTCGGTTCACGGCAAGGAAGTCCTCGAAAAGAAAAATGTCAAGGCTGCCGTGTGTACTGACTGCCACTCGACACACGCCATCACCAGTTCAAGTGCCGATCCTTTCAAACTGGCGGTCACTGACCAATGCGGCTCTTGCCATGAAGAAAACCTGAAAACCTACATGGGCACCTACCATGGGCAGATCAGTACCTTGGGCTATGCCTACACCGCCAAGTGTTATGACTGCCATGGTAGCCACAAGATTTTGAAGGCTGACGACCCGAAATCCATGGTGCACGCCAACAACCGCCTGAAAACCTGCCAGTCATGCCACAGCGGCAAGAAAGAACTGGCCTTGGCTCCGGCAGGTTTTGCCACTTACCAGCCCCATGGTCACGCAGGCGACTTCGACAAATACCCGCAAATCTGGGTAGCCTGGCAAATCATGCTGCAGTTGCTGGTTGGCACTTTTGGCTTCTTCTGGCTACATACCCTGCTGTGGTTCTACCGTGAGTTCAAGGAGCGCAAGGAAAAAGCAGGCCAACCCCATATCAAGCTGGACAATGTGCCAGAGCAATTCAAGGGAAAGCATGTCCGCCGCTTCAGTGCCATCTGGCGCTTGGCTCACATCACCTTTGCCTTGAGTCTGATGGTGCTGACCTTGACTGGCATCCCGCTGTTCTATCCAAGTTCACCCTGGGCGGTGCCGCTCATGACCGGTTTGGGTGGCCCGCACACGGCTGGCATCATCCACCGTATCAGTGCCGTGATTTTTGCTGGTGTGTTCTTCTGGCACATTTTCTACATCACCTGGCGAATTGCCAAAAACTGGAGCACCTTCAAGTTCTTTGGGCCAGATTCACTGGTGCCCAACCTGCAGGACGGCAAGGACATGCTGGCCATGTTCAAGTGGTTCTTTGGTATGGGTCCGCGTCCCAAGTTTGACCGCTGGACCTATTGGGAGAAGTTTGACTACTGGGCTCCGTTCTGGGGGGTGACCATCATTGGTGTGAGTGGCCTAATGATGTGGCTGCCCAACTTCTTCGGCGCCTTCCTGCCGGGCTGGGTGTTCAATGTGGCGGCCATCTTCCACGCCGAAGAAGCGTTCCTGGCGGTGGTGTTCCTGTTCACCGTGCACTTCTTCAACAACCATTTCCGCCCCGACAAGTTCCCGGTGGAGGTAGTGATGTTCACCGGCACGTTCTCGCTCGAAGAGTTCAAGCATGACCATGCGCTGGAATACGAGCGTCTGGTGAAGAACGGGGAGTTGGAGAAATACCTGGTGGATGCACCGTCGCCCGCCAAGTTGACAGCAGCCAAGGCACTGGCCTTCACGCTGATCGCCTGCGGACTGACCTTGCTGACTTTGGTGGGGATCGGCTTCTTCACGAGCCTGTAAGTCGAAAGTCTGTACCTGTACCGGTGATCCCGGCACAGGTACATCGGTTCATTCGGATCGCATAAAGCATCAAGGCCCGTTCAGGGCCTTGATGCTTTATGGACGCTTGATCCCGAGAAGAACATGGCGTTGCTACCAACGTCCCGGCATGCGCTTCACTTCATTCTGTCTACATGGCTTAGGCGGGTCGGGCCCGGTTAAGCAGCCACACCAGCGACAGCATCACCGGTACTTCCACCAGCACCCCCACCACGGTGGCCAGGGCGGCGCCGGAATGGAGTCCAAACAGGGAGATGGCCACCGCGACCGCGAGTTCGAAGAAGTTGGAGGTGCCAATCAAACAGGCTGGTCCGGCAATGTCGTGCGGCAGCTTGAGCAACCGTGCGCCCCACCAACTGACAAAGAAGATGCCATAGGTTTGCAGGATCAGCGGGATCGCAATCAGGCCGATGATGAGTGGTTTGGCGACGATGGTTACTGCCTGAAAACCAAACAGCAGCACCACGGTGGCAATCAGTCCAACCACGGACCAGGGCTTGAGGCGCGCGACGAATTCACCCACGGCGTGATCGGAGCGGCTTGCCAGAACGTTGCGCGTCGCCATGCCCGCCGCCAAAGGCAGCACGACATAGAGCACGGTAGACAGCAGCAGCGTCTGCCAAGGTACGGTGAGGTCAGTCACGCCCAGCAAAAAGGCGGCAATGGGCGCAAAGGCAAAGACCATGATCAGGTCATTCACCGAGACCTGCACCAGTGTGTAATTGGCATCGCCCTTGACCAGTTGGCTCCAGACAAACACCATGGCGGTACACGGCGCCACGCCCAGCAGAATCATGCCGGCGATGTATTCGTTGGCCGATTTTGGGTCCACCCAGGGCGCAAAAATATAGTGAAAAAACAGCACGCCCAGGGCGGCCATGGTGAAGGGCTTGATGAGCCAGTTCACCACCAGGGTGAGGGCCAGGCCGCGCGGTTTTTTGCCGACGTCCTTGACCGCAGACCAGTCGATCTGGATCATCATCGGGTAAATCATGACCCAGATCAGCACCGCCACCACCAGATTGACATGGGCAATTTCCAGCGCGGCGATGGCCTGGAATGTGCCCGGCATCAGCAGCCCAAGGCCTACACCTGCAGCGATGCCAAGTGCCACCCACAGAGTCAGAAAGCGTTCAAATAAACCCATGTCAGTGCTCCTCGGCCAGGCTGCGAGCTGTGCTTTGCAACATGGTTTTTTCCAGTTTGCTTGCCGGCAGGCTAGTCAACAGTTCCAGTCGGCGCTTGAGGGCCAGCATGGTTTGACGGAAGGCTTCAAGTTTGTGGGCATCGTCTGCATCGCCCGCAGACGGATCGGCATAGCCCCAGTGTGCCGTGGCCGGCTGGCCGGGCCAGTAGGGACAAGCCTCGCCTGCGGCGTTGTCGCAGACGGTGATGACCAGGTCCATGTGCGGTGCGCCCGGGGTGCCAAATTCGTCCCAGGACTTGCTGTACAGGCCATCGATTGAAATACCGGCGTGTTGCAGTACCTGCAGCCCGAGCGGGTTGGGTTGCTGGTTGGCGCGCGGGCTGCTGCCAGCCGAGAAGGCCTTGAAGCGGCCGCGCCCGATGTGGTTCAGGATAGCCTCAGCCAGAATGCTGCGAGCCGAGTTGTGGGTGCATAAAAACAGCACGTTGATTTTTTTTTCAGTCATGTTGAGTGTCTTTTTTAGGTGGGGAAGGGGTTAGAGCGAGGGGCGTCACGCCCGCTGACCTGGCGGAGCGGTTCAGGCGCAGATGGGCTCAACGCAGGCTTCTGCGCACAGCTCGGGGTGACCGGCGCAACACTCGGCGGTCAAGTACCCAATCAATTCCTGCATCAGCGCCAGGTTGGCGCGGTAGCGCTGGTAGCGACCCTCTTGCACGACAGACACAAGTTGTGCATGGGTCAAGGCCTTCAGATGAAACGACAGATTGGTTGGCGGTACTTCCAGTGCAGCGCCAATCTCGCCTGCCACCAGGCCTTGCGGCCCGGCCTTAACCAGCAGGCGGTAAGCGTCCAGACGCACACCTGAGGCGAGTGATTCGAAGACGATGGTGGCAAGTGATTTATCCATAAATTTAATCATACAACAATTATTTAAGTATTGAATAAATGATTTTAACCTGATGCACCAGGGGCATGAGCCCTATCGACTTACCAGAACGCTGGAACTATCGGTGAACAGCTTACGCGGCGACACCAAACAACCAGCCCACGCCAGCTGTGCAGGCCATGGCCAGAGCGCCCCAGAATGTCACGCGCAAAATGCCTTTGAAGATGCCGGCACCACCGGTGTAGGCCGCCAAGCCACCCAGAATCACCAAGAACACCAGCGATGTGGCCGCCACCACGGGCGTCAAATGGGCATAGGGCGTAAGCCAGGCGGTCAACAGCGGCAAGCCTGCGCCGACAACAAACGACAGTGCCGACACCAGTGCCGCCTGCATGGGCTTGGCGCTCACAGTCTCGGAAATGCCCAGTTCATCGCGGGTATGCGCACCCAGAGCATCGCTGGCTGTTAACTGCGTTGCCACTTGCAGCGCAAGATGGGCATCCAGCCCGCGCCCGACGTAGATGGCCGCCAGTTCTGCCAATTCACGTTCGCCGTCGGTTGCGAGCTCGATTTTTTCACGGGCGATATCGGCCTGCTCGGTGTCCGACTGCGAACTCACCGACACATATTCACCCGCCGCCATTGACATGGCGCCAGCGACCAGACCTGCCACGCCGGCCACCAGGACCGCGCTTTGGGTGGAGCTGGCGGCTGCCACACCCAGGATCAGGCTGGCGGTTGAGACGATGCCGTCATTGGCGCCAAGCACGGCAGCGCGCAGCCAGCCAATGTGCTGGGTCCGGTGGAATTCAGCTTGAATGTTTGCCATGGGTCGTTCCAGCATCAGCCTGGCGTCACACCTAAAACGCGTCCGGTGAGCTTGCGCGCTACCGGTGCCAGGAAAAAGATCACTGGCACGCCCACGAGATAGGCCATGCCAAAGGCGTTCATCCACAACCGGAAGAAGTTGGTATGCATGCCGACATTGATGAAGGTGATCACCAGTGTCATCAGGAAAATCATCATGGCACCCATGATCATTGAAAACACCAGGTGGAATTTCTTTTGCGGATTCATGTTGTGGTTCCTTGTCAAAAATCAGTCGAGCTACTGCTTTGAATCTTATTCTCTCTCGATCTCCAGGTAGGTCAGGTTGGCCAGCTGCGGCAGCCAGACGTCAGCGTGTTTCAGGTGGGCAAACGGCCTGCCGTTGAAAGTCTTTACAGCCGTGCTGATGTCCGTGCCGTCGTCCACCGCTTTTTTCATGTGAGCGCGCAGGGCCAGCAGCAGGTCGCGGGTTTGTGCCTGGGCCGTAGCCAGGTTGGTCACCTTGCCGTGACCCGGCACGATGGTTTGCGGTTTGAGCTGGTCAATCACGGCAAAGCTGTCGAGCCAGGTTTTGGTGCGGCTGACCGGATGCAAGCCCAGCACACGGTCGACGTAGACCACGTCACCGCTGAACAGCACGTTTTTTTGTGGCAACCACACCAGCGTGTCGCCGGGGGTGTGGCCACCCTGGCGGTGCTTGAGCTCAATCACGGTGTCTCCCAGGGTGATGCGGGTGTCCTGATCTTTAAAAAAGCGCGAGGGCAGGGTGGGTCGGGTACCGTCCAGGCGCTCCTTTAAAACCTTGAGACCCTCCATTTGCTCGCCGGTACGGGCTAGCATGTCAGCCTGGGCATCGGCATGGGCCAGGGTTTCGATGCCCTTTTCTGCAAAGTAGCCGTTGCCGAGCCAGCGGTGGTCCTGGTCGCCGGAGTTGATCACCAGCTTGAGCGGCTGCGTGGTGACTTTTTTGACCGCCTCATGAATTTTGGCGGCCACCTGGTAGCTTGAGCCGCAGTCGATCAGCACTGCGCCAGCAGAAGTCACCACCAGACCCAGGTTGGCGTTCAGGCCTTCGTTGTCATAGCTGCGACCCTCGATGTCGCCGATAAAGGCATAGACGCCGTCAGCCACCGGCTGGAATGTCACCTCCACTGCCCGGGCGGGCAGGGCGAGCAGGCTGGCTGTCAGCAGGGTAGCCACCGAGGTGGCAAGGGCGGTCAAGCGTGTACTCATGAAGTCTCCGGTTGTTATCTATTCTGTGCAGCGGTTCATGCTGCCAGCCATTGTTCTATCTTGTCACGGCCTGGAATGCCACCGGCGTGAACCACTTTGCCATTGATGACCACGCCAGGGGTGCTCATGATGCCGTAGCCCATGATGTCGCGCAGTTCTTCGACTTTGCTCAGGGTGACTTCAACACCCCTGGCTTTGGCGACCTGGCCGATCAGGGCGAATGTGGTTTTACAGTTGGCACAACCGGTGCCGAGTACTTGGATGTCCATTGGAGTTCCTTGAAGTTGAGGTGAATAAAATTGCCGTTACAGCACCGCGTTAAAGACAAAACCGACCAGCAGGATGCCGCTGGCGACCACGGCCACAAAGGTGGCGATCAGCCGTACCTTGAGCACCTTGCGCAAGATGATCATTTCGGGCAGCGAGAGCGCAATCACGCTCATCATGAAGGCCAGCACGGTGCCTAAAGCGGCACCCTTGGCCAGCAGAGCTTGCACGATCGGGATCACGCCGGCCGCGTTGCTGTACATCGGTACGCCCATGATCACGGCCAGCGGCACACTCCACCAGGCGGCTTTGCCCATGAAGCTGGCCATGAAGTCCTCTGGCACATAGCCGTGGATCAGCGCACCCAACGCAATGCCGCCCAGAATGTAAGGCCAGACCTTGCCGACGATTTGCTTCACTGCCTGAAAACCGCCTTCGATGCGCTCACCCAGCGTCATGCCGGTGGCTTCAAATTCGGCCGACATTTTGGGCATGTCGCGCACCCAGTCTTCCAGATGGGCTTCCATCTTCAGGCGCCCGATGATCCAGCCCGCCACGATGGCCACGCTCAAACCCAGGCCCAGATAGAGCAGGGCGACTTTCCAGCCAAACATGCCAAACAGCAGGGTCAAAGCCACTTCGTTGACCATGGGTGCC
>JAQSDS010000471.1:4751-10390 GCA_029946045.1 Rhodoferax sp. | reverse complement strand
GTTGTGACACCGGTGGCGGCGTCGATCACAACGGCGGCGCTACCTTTGGGCAGATTTTTGGAAACTTTTTGAATCCATTGAGCGCAAGGGGTGTAGGTGCAGGCCGTCCCACCGCTGGCGTATGCCAATCGGTTGGTGGCGGAGTCGGCCCACATATTGCCGATCAATTCCCCAGACAAGGCAGATGCTTCGGCGCGAAATGTCGACGCGCCCTGAACCCTGATCATGGTACCCAACAAGGCGACTAGCCCCAGCACGCCAATCGAAAAAATTAACATCCCCACCACCGCCTCAATCAGCGCAAAACCGCTGTTCTGGAACTTGCGCCGGGGCAGACGTCGCGGGCCAATAGGTGCACGCATTCAGCAGGCCCTGGGGTCGGTTGCGCCCGCATCGCGGTCGCACAGGCGAGCACTGCCAATGGATGAGATCAACAGCCGTAGCCGCCGGGTGCCATCGGAGTTGGTGGTGAAGTCAATGGTTCTGATGGCGTTGCCACTGGAAACCACTTGCCCCAGTGAATCAAATTTGACGCTGCTCGCCGCATTGGCCGCATTGTCCATAGCCGCAATCAGAATGTCTTTGCTGGACTTGCCCGCACTGTGCCAGTCGTAGAACTCGGCAAGCTTGGTGTCTGGATTGCTGCTGCATTTGCCGCTCGGGTCGCTGGACGATATCACCCACGACCCGGAGGCGCTGCTGGCGGCGCAACTCGAATCAAACTGTGTTGGGTCGGTAGAAGATACCAGCCAGAAAGTAACGGTCTGATTTCTACGAATGGCTTCCATGCGGGTCTTTTGCAAACCCGTCAGCACGGCCTCTGCGGCACTGCGCGTACGGGTGTTGATCATCCAGCTGCCAATAGCAGGCCCCACGACTGCCGTCAGGATGGCCAAAATGGTGATGGTGGTCATTAGCTCAATCAGACTGAAGCCGAGGGAGGGAGGCCTCAGCATTCATCGCCCTTCGTCAACCAGCAGTTTTTGCTAACGGTATCACCCCGAAAGCGGGTCGTTGCCCGCACGTTGGCTTCGTCAACGCTGTAGATGTGACCTATGGCTGCACCGGAGGAACCTGTTGCGGTTATTTGGTAACCTTGGCCAGAGTCCCGAAGAGTACACGCGTAAGTGAAATACTGCGATGCAGAAAAGCTGGACCAGGCGGGCGCATTGGTTCCGTTGACGCAGCTGGTACCCGTGCCGTAGTTCTTGTTGTCCTGAAAATATTGCTCCATCTTGACGCGGTAATCCGACAGGAACGTGGAGGCATCGATCACCTGGCCACGGCGCACGTAATCACGGTACGACGGCAGGGCAACACTCGCCAGGATGCCGATAATGGCAACCGTGATCATCAGCTCGACCAGGGTGAAACCTTGATGGTTGCGGGGTGCGGGGTGCGGCAGACTTTTTATCACATGGATCCTTAATGGCACATCAATGCTATGGGACACCTCTAATGTGGCGAGTCAGAAGATCTTCTGTGCATTGGACTTTGAATTTAATTATGAAGATGCGGGGGCCATAGAAACAAGCATTGCCAGAGTGTTTCCATGCCCAATGGGAGTGTTTCGTGCTTGCCCAGCCAATAAGGCAGCTCTTTTTCGGCCAATGTGTGAAACTAAAGGTGCATTTGTTTAAATTTCTTGCGCAAGCTGCCATTGATGACTGGCCTATCTGCCCCTTGTTGTCGACAACCTATTTCGAGCCTGTTAGTGAAAACCGTAAAAATTGCCAGCATATTTGAGCTTCTGACACCCAGGGAAAAGGTGTTCCTGCCGCTGAGCTACGTCTTGCTGGTCGCAGCCCTTTCCACATTTTTTATTTATATCGAATTCCTGGAGCTGCATTACCAGCTTGGCACAGGCCAAGAGCATCTCCAGGTGGGACCGCTTGTCGTGGTTGCATTGATATCGCTAGTGGTATTGAGTTCTTACCTGCTTTTCATCGCCGTCACTTTGTGCAAGCGCATTGTCCTGATCAAGGCAGAAAAACAGGAATTGAAGCGTTCAATCGAGCAGAATCGCAATTTGGTGGCCATGGGCAAGGTGCTGGGGGGTGTATCCCATTCCGTCAGCAACCATCTGCTGCCCGTTATTGCGCTTACCGAAGAAGCGCTTGAAGGGTTAGATGCCGAATCCGAGCTGGGCAAAGATCTCAAGGTGGTACTGGATGCAGCCATCGGCGCGGCGCACATCATGAAGCAGCTCAAAAATTTCTCACGTCAGGATGTGGTGCTGCGTGAAACATGTAATCTGGACTTTGCCTTGACGCAAGCCATCGCACTTTGCGAGAAGATCCTACCCAGTTCGATTCACCTAAACAAAGACTTTGAACCGCTTCAGGTGCGGGTGGCGCTCTCGGTGGTTTCTATGGAAATCGTGCTACTGAACCTGGTGAGCAATGCGGTCTATGCCATTGGCAACACGCAAGGTCGCATCGGAATTTCACTAGATTTTTCAGAAGCGCCTGAGACGACCGTAGAAGCTTTGCGGAACTTCTCGACCTGGGTCCGCCTGCGGGTGGAAGATTCGGGTGCGGGGATGACCGAAGTTGACATCGATAAGATATTTGTCCCGTTTTTTACGACCAAACCTCAAGGCAAGGGCACGGGGCTTGGCCTGTCAGAGTCTTACGGCATCATCAAAGCGGCTGGGGGCGATATTCATGTGGAAAGCACCCTCGGGGGCGGGTCGGTCTTCACCATAGAACTACCGGTATTGTTGAACGAGGACAAGCTGGGTTATTCGCGGTTCACTCCGTTATAAACAACGTTGTATGGCGCACATCTTTATTGCCGATGACGATTCATTTGTGTTGTATACCCTGCGCAAAATACTGCTGCGGGCTGGACACACGGTGGCGTGCTTTGAGAACGGGTTGCAGGCGTTAGATCAATTGCAGAAAGAGACGCCAGACCTGGTTATTACCGATGTGGTGATGCCGGGAATGAGTGGGCTGGACATGTTGGCTCAACTGCGAACATTCAACTCCAAAACGCCGGTATTGTTGGTATCTGCAGGCAGCTTGGGTTTTGAGGTGGATTTGAAAGATGTAGCGGCGAAGAGCGGTGCAAACGGGGTGCTTTACAAACCGTTCGACCGGGCTGCTTTTCTGGCATGTGTGGCTACGCTATTACCTTAGCCCAACTTGTTGCGCCACCGCTCTAGCACCACATGCAGACTGGTCAGGTCTGCCGCGCTGGCGTAGTACCCCAGTGCATCAGCCACGTCGGTAAGCTCAGGGTAAACCTCGCCCAGGTCTTCAGACCACTCTTCGACCCGCAGCAATTGACCTGTTTGCATGAGCAACTCAAATTTCTTGAATTCATTGCCAGGGATGAAAGGCAAGTCCAAGGCGCTTGCGACTGGGACTGACGCATTAGCTAAGACCGTTGTACCTTCGCCTGGGGACTCAGCTGTCTTAAGCCGGCCGCGTTCTGCGCCTTCATAATCTTCAAGCAATCGCACAACCACCGCACAGCATTTCTCTGCCATACGTAAATGGTCTAGCTGCGCAATAGAAGATTCTTGTTTGGCAAGTTGCAGGCAACTGAGTAAGGTGTGTAGGGCAAGGCGCGTCTCATGATTGAAGTTGCGCCATGCTTGCGATTGGTTCAAATTCTTGGACAGGGTTGGCATGCTATTGCACTCCAGGCATTCGGTTCTTGTTTTCCTTGTCGCACGCCTGCCGATATTCCCTCGGCCCGAGGCCATAACGGGCTCTAAAAGCACGGGAAAAGTCACTTGCGTTCTGGTATCCGGCGTCGGTAGAAATAACCTGAATCTGCGTCTTGGTTGTGGCAAGTTGCTCGCGGGCGATTTCAAGGCGCTGAGTTATATAGTATTCAGAAACAGTCATACCAAACTGATTTTTAAATAAATCTGTTAACTTTTTTTCATTGACCCCTAACTGGTGAGCCAGTTTGATAGTGCCTTCCCACTGAAGATTTTTTGAGGCCATAATTTCAATGGCCATTGCTAATATTTTATTATTTTTTGATACCTCATTCAAGGTGGATTCACGAGATAAAACTATTGCATAAAATTTATTTAATTTAAGATCGTTGGTAATACCATATTTGAAATGAACAAAAATTCGGGCCAGTACTTCCTCGGAGTTAAATGGCTTGGAAATGTAATCAACCCCACCGCAGGAAAAACCTTCAAGCTTGTGATCAATCGAACTATTTCCTGAAAGAAATATGACTGGAATTCGTCGGGTTGCGGGGTCACTCTTGAGGGCTCGGCATGTTTCATAGCCACTCATACCAGGCATAGAAACATCTAGCAGGATGATGTCAACCTGGCCTTGACGGGCTTTGGTGATGCCATCCATACCGTCCAGTGCAACCATCACATTTATCGCCTGACCGCGAAAGTATTGCAGCAGCACAGTTACGCTTTGTATCTGGTCGTCAATAATTAAAACCGTGGGGAGAGTCACTTAAAAGCTCCAATAAATTTCAAGTTGCGTGAGCCAGTTTAGCTGGCAGCAAATTGACGGCATCTGGAAATGCATGGAAAGAATCTGATTATGCATGGGATTCTGGTTATTTTGCATCAGATTAGTACCTTAGTCCAATAGGTTGAACATCTGACGCAGGCTAACCTTCAGCTGTCAGGTTTTGAGTTCTGGAAATTTTAAAGTTGTTCGAAATTAACTGAATACACAAGAAGGATTTATATATGGCTACCACTATCGCTGCAATCAATGGTTCAGGTCAAGCATTTGCTGTCAACACCCAAGGCGTGCCACGGCCTGTCAAGGCTGGGGACATTTTGCAAAAAGGCGAAATCATTCGCACCGTGGGTGATGTTCAGGTCGAACTTCTCATGGACGACGGCCGCATGCTGGCCGTGGCCCCCAATCAGGAGCTGCGCCTTGACGACAACGTCACCGAGTCAGCACAACGCCCCACCGCGCAAGACAGCGCAGTCGTTGCCCCTGCTGCCACAGCCGATACCATTTTGCAAGCACTGGAGCGTGGTACCGACCTGAGCACCCAGCTTGAAGCCACTGCAGCCGGCCTGGGTGGCGGCGGTGGTGCCGACGGCGGCAGCAGCTTTGTGCAGTTGCTGCGTGTTACCGAGGGTGTTGATCCGCTGGCCTACGACTACAGTTATCAGGTACCCGCCCCGCTGCAAGGACTGAATGGGGTGCTGGAGGTGCCGCTGGTGACCGACGTCAACGAGCCGCCGGTCTTTGTGGATCCAGCAAACCCAACCAGCACGGTTGCCAGCTACAGCTTCAGCTACGCCGAGAACAGTACAACTGCAGACGTGCTGGGAAGCGTCAAGGCGACCGATGTGGACGCCGGTGCAAACATCACTTACAGCATCACCGCTGGTGACCCGAATGGCTACTACGCTGTCGATGCCAATGGACAGATCACACTGAGCGCGGCTGGCGTTGCAGCCCTGACCAACGACTATGAAACGCTGCTCAACACCCGTGACATCACGGTGACAGCCAACGACAGCCAGGGTGCAACCACCGACATCACCGTCACACTGACCGAGACCAACGTCAACGAGCCACTGACCTTCACCAACCCGAATGTCGAAGCCAATGGTGAGACCCCTGCCAGCTACAGCTTCAGCTACGCCGAGAACAACACCGACGACAACGTCATCGGCA
>JAQSDS010000471.1:0-4651 GCA_029946045.1 Rhodoferax sp. | reverse complement strand
CCGCAACCTCGCCCAGCGACGCCACCGACATCACGGTGCAGTTGACCGAGACCAATCTGGTTGATTACGTTGCCACCGTTACCCTGAGCGCAGCCGAAACGGTGACTGAAGGCGGCTCCATCGTCTACACAGCCACGATCACCAACCCCGTTACCGGTACGCCGTTAGTCGTGACCCTGTCCAACGGGGCCACGATCACCATCCCCGTGGGCGCAACCAGCGCCGACAGCGCTGCGGCCGACGTTCGTGCCGATGAAGCCTACAAACAAGGCAACTCCAACGTCATCGTCGGCATCACTGGCACCACAGGCAGCAATTTTGAGGCCCTGACCACGACCAGCACCGTCACCACGATGGTCAGCGACGACAGCGACACGACCACAGTAAGCCTGTCGGCTGCGCCGAGCTTCACCGAAGACGGCACGACACTGACCTACACCGCGACGCTGGGCGCAGCGGTGCGCGAGGGCGATGCTGCAGTGGAGGTGAAATTCACCGACCTGATGGGTGTGGAGAAGACCATCACCATCACCAGCGGCACCTCGGGTACGGTCACCTCGACCGTCACGGAAGCCAAGTACGAAGACGTGTACAAGGAAACATCGGCCGACCTGGTGGTAGCCACAGCGGTCTCCGTCACGGGTGGCAACTTTGAAGCGCTGGGCACGCCCAACGTGGGCACGGTCACACTGACCGACACGGTGGACACCACCACGATAAGTCTGACGGCAAGGGAATCGGTGACCGAAGGCGGCTCGATTGTGTACACCGCCACGGTCAGCAACGCTGTCACTGGAAGCGACCTGGTGATCTCGCTAGACAATGGCAAGACCATCACCATTGCAGTGGGCGAGAGCAGCGCTGACAGTGCTCCGATGGTGACGCCCGTTGACCATGACGATGCTGCAAGTGAGAAGACAACCGTCGCTATCACCCGTACGACGGGTGGAAATTTTGAAGCGCTGGATATCACCAGCAAGGTTTCGACTGACGTCTTTGATGCTGAGCCGCACTCTTTGGGTGCCCAGAACGTAGTCATCGCGAACGCAACAGAAGGCGCTACTCAGTCTATTGCTCAAACGACGAACCTGATTCTGACGTTGGATCTGTCCGGAAGCATGGCAGGGACCAAACTGACCCACAGCATCCAGGCAATGAACAATGTCATTGACCAGTATGAAACTCATGGTGGCGTCAAGGTTCAATTCACGACTTTTGCGACCGATTCGAGCACCAGTTCTGTTTGGTTGACGGCGGCTGATGCCAAATCAGCTTTGAACGCTTTGGTGGTTTTCACGGGCAATGCGCAGTACACGAACTATGAGGCTGCCATTGCACACACTGTGCTGGGCGACAGCAATGATGCTGGCACGGCCACCGATGTGCGCCCGCCCGCAGATCAAACGGTGGCATATTTTGTAACCGATGGCGCACCCAATCGCGAATACGACGGAAGCAACAATGTCACCAATGTAAGTGGTGATGCGGTAGATGCAAGCTACGTGGCGCTGTGGAAGGACTTTGTTGGCTCAACTGTCAATCACCTCTATGTGGTTGCAGTGGAAACGACTGTCACCGATCCAGACTTGCTCAGACTGACAGTGGGTGTCACTGCAATGGACGGTGGAACAGTCCAGATCGTAGAGGTCACGGACAGCGCCGACATGGCCAACTTGCTGGCCTCAACCGTGGTGGTGACGCCAGCTGCGCCGATTTCCGCCAGCGCGAGCCTGGGTATCGATATAGGTCCCGATGGTTGGGGTTCGGCCAAGATTGCAGAAGTTGCCACCATGAACGACAACGCGCCGAGTGAGCGTTATGTAACCGCACTGGCAGCTAATGGCGATGCGCTGGTAGTCACTTCCGACGGCGTTAAATTGGTTTATGTGGACGATGGCGCAGGCGGGTTGATGGCGATCAAGGCGGGTTCCTCTCCTGCGGATGTGGTGTTTACGGTGGCGCTCAATACCGCCACGGGTACTTATAACGTCACGATGCTGGGCTCGCTGGATGCACATACCGTCAGTACATCAACAACAACCACAGCAACAGATACATCACACACAACAGCTGCTGGCAACGATTACACGTTAACCACGAACGACAGTTTGACCTTCAGCGGCAGTGACAACACCGGCGGCGGTACCGGCCAGGTACTGAACCTGTCCAAGACCGACGCTGATACCGGCATTGTCTTGAATATCAAGGTCACCGGTAGTGATGGTGACGGCACTTCGGGCGAGAATGCGGATGCCGTCAACTGGTCCACCAGCGGTATCGGCGTGGCCAATCAGTTCATAGATGCAACAGACGATAGCAGCGAAACCCTCAAACTGGAAATCTCAACCAGTAGCCTGCCCACCGGTGTGACGAGCATCAACATCACCAGCCTGAACACAACGCTGGATAGTTTGAACAATAATGAAACCGCCAAATGGGATGTGGCGGGCGGCACTGATAACGATGGCAGCATCCAGGGCTTGGGCAATGGTGCCAGTGATGCCAATGACGTGCCGATCACCGTCACTTTGGGTAGCTCCGATACGGTGACTTTCAGGGCAGCCAGTGGCGATAACTACCGCATTGATCCAGCAGTCGGCGTCAAGGTCAACTACACCTACGATCGCGTGTTCCACACCACGGTCACAACCGATCAAACGGTCACGACGGTAACCAATACCGCCACCAAGACGGCGTATGACCTGACTTTGGTTTTCAACGTGACTGCTGTGGATAGCGATGGCAGCACGGTAAACACCGATTTCCATGTCACGGTTGATGCCAACAACGACAGCGTCATAAGCGCGGTTGGATCCACCGAAGTGCTGGGCGTGAAGACTGTGCAGGTTGATGAAACCACTACAACCCACACCAGCATGGTCACCACCTATCTGAATGGTTCAACGAACGTCGTTGCGAACGAGGCTGACAGCACAAATCTTGCATCGACAACCCATACGACAACCACCTCAGATGTGATCGACGGCGATATCCTGGTGACCGCACTGGCACAGGTGTCAACGGATTTCACCAGCAACGATGTGCTGATCGGTGGTGGCGGCAGCGACACGTTGACGGGCGGCTTGGGTGGCTTGGTGGCTGATTCGGACTCCTTCAAGTGGGCGTTGAATGATCAGGGTACAACGGCCAGTCCAGCCAATGACCATATCGCAGATTTCAAGGTAGGCACGGGTGGCGACGTGCTGGACCTGAAGGACCTGCTGGTGGGCGAACACAGCGGCAGCGGTGAAAATTTAGCGCAATACCTGCACTTTGGTGAAGTTGGTGGCAAGGCCGTTTTGTCTGTGGACCATGATGGCGGCACGGCTACACCAGCAGGCACTGCAGATCAAACCATCACATTCGACAACATGAGCCTGGCCCAATTGCAAACCGGTCTGGGCTTGTCGGGGGGTGCCAGCGACGCTGACATCATTCACAAGTTGCTGGTCAACGGCAACCTCAAAACCGACGTCTAACCCAAGCACTCTCAAGACCTGCTACCGGTCTTGAAGCACTTTTAAAGGGCAGCCCGCACCAGCGAGCTGCCCCATTTTCTTTGCCTTCTGGGGGCATTTGAAAAAATGCTGCAACCGGTGGTCATTGATCCTTGACACGAGGCTGGCTGACACTATCTGATCGTGGTACCTACTACCACTTCATTTCACCTTTGTTGACCTTGGCACCCATGTCCAGCGACATGGCACCTGCAGTCAACGCGGGGTAGGCTTGCTTCATGGCCTGGATGAGTTCTGCGCTGTTTTTGCTGGTGGCCAGGTTCTTCTCGAAGGTTTGCAAATAGTCTTTGGTGAAGGTGATCGCGCTGGCGTCCACCTGGGTGCCGACTTGCATGTGGCCGGGTACCACCAGGGCGGGCTGCAGTGCTGCCATTTCATCGAGCTGAGCCACCCAGGCGGCACGCTCGGCAGCGGACTGCGTGTCGGCCGTCCATACATGCATGTTGCCAAAGACGCCGATGTTGCCCACGATGGCCTTGATCGACGGAATCCAGGCGTAGGGGCGATGCGCCAGCAAGCCTTGCGTGCCGCGGATCTCAATCGTCTGACCTTCCAGCGTCAAGGTGTTGCTGGCCAGGGCGCGCGGCAGCACCGGTTTGCGCGGGGCATTGGCACCCATTTTGGGGCCCCAAAAGGCCAGCTTGCCGGCTACCTTGGGGGCGAGTTTGTCCAGCACGGCGGGCGTGGTCACCACGTCGGCCTGCGGGAAGATCTCTTTCAGGGCCTCCACGCCAAAGTAGTAGTCAGGGTCGGCCTGGCTCACGTAAATGGTGGTCAACTGCTTGCCGCTGTCGAGCACATTGGCGGCAATGCGCAGGGCGTCGGCACGGGTGAAGCCGGCGTCGATCACCATGGCTTCTTTCTGGCCATAGATCAAGGTCGAATTGACGTTGAAGCTGTTGCCGTCGGCGTTGTAGACCTTGACGGTGAGGGGCTGCTGCGCGTGGGCGGCGCTGAAGCTGATGGCAATAGAAGCGGCGACGAGTGTGGTGCGGATCATGGTGAACTCCTGGTTGGCTGTGATTGAAGGGGACGCCGAGAAGAACACTCCGCAGCGCTGGGATGTACTGTAGTTTTAATATCCGCCCAGATAAACCCGATAATTCAGCCATATATGTTTCACAAATCGATCA
>JAQSDS010000470.1 GCA_029946045.1 Rhodoferax sp. | reverse complement strand
TTGCATGAATTTGATGCGGTCATCAGCTGCACAGCCAGCACCCTGCCACTGATCGGCCTGGGCTCGGTCGAACGTGCGCTTAAAACGCGCCGCCGCCGGCCCATGTTCATGGTCGATCTGGCGGTACCGCGCGACATCGAGATCGAGGTCAAGGCGCTGGAAGATGTCTACCTCTATACCGTGGACGACCTGGCAGGCGTAGTGCAAACCGCGCAAGCCAATCGGCAAGCCGCAGTAGCCCAGGCCGAGGCCATCGTGGATGCCGGGGTACAAAGCTTCCTGCACTGGATCGAGCAACGCAACACCGTACCGTTGATCCAGCAGCTCAGCGCCCAAGCCGATGAATGGCGCGCCAACGAGATTGCCCGCGCCCGCAAACTGCTGGCCAAAGGCGAAGACGTGGATGCCGTGCTGGAAGCCCTCAGCAGAGGTTTGACGCAGAAAATGCTGCACGGCGCCATGGCGGAACTACGCGGCGGAGACAGCCATTCCCGCGAACGTGCGAGCGCAGCAGTTCAGCATTTCTTTTTGCGAAAAGAGCGTTAGCGGCGCTGCCTGCCGCTCCGTCATTGCGGTCAGCGCAGCGACTTGGACAGCCCCGTACCTTGTGGATTGCCACACTGCACTCGCAATGGAAACGGGCCCAAGACATTCTCTGGCCTACCCTACTCCCTGCACTCCTTATCGCAACGTCCATGAAACCCTTTCTCCGCCAGCAACTTGCCCGTTATGCCGATCGACTGGGCGAGTTGGAGTTTTTGCTTTCTCGGCCCGACATCATGAGCGACATGGCGCAATTTTTGTTGCTGTCGCGCGAACACACCGAAGTAGCCGCTGTGGCGAGCCGTTGGCAACGCTACCAACAACGCGAAGCGGACCTGGCCTCGGCTAAGGAATTGCTGGCCAGCAGTGCCAACGACGCAGACATGGCGGCGATGGCGCAGGAGGAAATGGATACCGCACTGGCCGAATTGCAACAGCTTGAAGCCGAACTACAGCGCATGCTGTTGCCCAAAGACCCCGATGACGCACGCAATGCCTTTGTTGAAATTCGCGCTGGCACCGGTGGCGATGAGTCTGCCCTGTTTGCTGCCGATATGGCGCGCATGTACCTGCGTTATTGCGAGCGCCGCGGCTGGCGGTCTGAAATCATCAGTGAATCGGCCAGCGAGCTGGGTGGCTACAAGGAAGTCGTGATCAAGGTCGATGGTGACCATGTCTATGGTGCCCTCAAGTTCGAATCTGGTGGCCACCGCGTCCAGCGCGTGCCGGTCACCGAAACCCAGGGGCGTATCCATACCAGCGCCTGCACCGTGGCGGTACTGGCCGAGCCCGACGAGGCAGAAGCCATCAAAATCAACCCGTCGGATTTGCGTATTGACACCTACCGCGCCAGTGGCGCGGGCGGCCAGCACATCAACAAGACCGATTCGGCGGTGCGCATTACCCACCTGCCCACCGGCATCGTGGCTGAATGCCAGGACGGCCGCAGCCAGCACAGCAACAAAGCACAGGCGCTCAAGGTGCTCACGGCCCGCATTCAGGAAAAAGACCGTAGCGAACGTGCCGCCAAAGACGCGGCCGAGCGCAAGAGTCTGGTGGGCAGCGGTGACCGCAGCGACCGCATCCGCACCTACAACTTCCCGCAAGGCCGACTCACCGACCACCGCATCAACTTGACGCTGTACAAGCTGCTTTCCATCATGGAAGGCGACCTAGATGACGTCGTAAACGCACTTCAAGCCCACGAAGCAGCGGCGCAACTTGCCGCGCTTGAACTCAACGTCTGACCCCTCATGACGACCGTCAACCTGACGCAGACCACCTTGGGACAGGCGCTCGCCAGCCTGCAAACCAGGGGACTGGATCGGCTCGACGCCCAACTGCTGCTGCTGCACCTGCTGGACAAGCCGGTCCGTCAACGCGGCTGGCTGCTGTCACACGACGATGAGCCGCTGCCACCAGTCCTTGCCATGTCACTGGAAACGCTGCTGCAGCGCCGCCTGGCCGGGGAGCCACTGGCCTACCTGACAGGTCACAAGGAATTTTTTGGGCTCGACCTGGCCGTGGATGACCGAGTTCTGGTGCCCCGACCCGATACCGAAACGCTGGTGAACTGGGCGCTGGAGCGACTCGACAGTCGGCAACGCGTGCTGGATCTGGGCACAGGAAGCGGCGCCATCGCCCTGGCGCTCAAGGCCAGCCAACCCACGCTGTCCGTCCAGGCCACTGACTTCAGCCCGGCAGCCCTGGCGGTGGCCGCGGCCAATGCGCAACGGCTCAAGCTGCACGTCAGCTTTCATCAGGGTGCCTGGTTTGGCGCCTTGCCTGAGCCTGAAGCCCGCTTTGACTGCATCGTCTCCAATCCACCCTACATCGCTGAGCTTGACCCACATCTGGCGAGTCTGAAGTTCGAGCCAGCGCCAGCCCTTAGCAGCGGCCCGGATGGCCTGCGCGACCTGCGCCAGATCATCAGCCAGGCCCCAGGGTACCTGACACCGGGTGGCTGGCTGCTGCTGGAACACGGCTACGATCAGGCCCAGGCGGTGCGCCATTTGCTGAGTGCAGCAGGCTTTATGCAAGTGCAGTCGCGCCGAGACCTGGCAGGCATTGAGCGCTGCAGCGGAGGTCAGTTCAACCCGTCAATCAACAAACATTCGACCATGACCCACCCCATTGAAGAGCGGCTGACCCATCTGGAAGTCAAAGCCAGTTTCGCCGAAGACCTGCTGGACAAGCTCGACCAGATCATCACTCGCCAGCAGGACCAAATTGACCGCCTGACGCGCGAGGTGCAATGGCTCAGCCAGCAAGCGCCGCCTGATGCGGCCGCCGCGCCACGCAACCTGCGCGACGATTTGCCCCCGCATTATTAGCATCCCTAAGGTCGGCAGGGTCTCGCCCCCAACCCAGCCTAAAAGTGAAATAATTCAGGCTGTTTTTTTAATAGGAAGTTTCAGCATGAGCGACGCACAGCAACGCATTGACGACTTGGTCAAGCACAACGACATTTTGCTTTTCATGAAAGGAACCGCAAGCTTTCCGCAATGTGGCTTTTCGGGCCGCGCCATCCAGATCCTGAAAGCCTGTGGCGTTGACGCCAAAGCCATCAAAACCGTCAACGTGCTCGAAGACGACGGAATTCGCGCTGGCATCAAGGACTACAGCAACTGGCCCACCATTCCCCAGTTCTACCTGAAAGGCGAGTTCATCGGCGGCTCCGACATCATGATGGAAATGTACGAGAACGGTGAATTGCAGACCTTGCTGGGTACCCCCGCCAACTAAAGCAGCTCTCAAGCGGTCTGGGGTGCCCACAGTTTCTGGGCGCCCATGACCGCACTGGGGTACTGAGGCTTGCCGCGTGAGCCGTTGTAGCGCCCGAGCGCCATGAACACATCGCCGCGTTCGCGGTCAAGGTAGTGGCGCAAAATCACGCAGCCAAAGCGCAGATTGGTTTGCAGGTGAAACAGTTTCCCGGCATCGCCATCGGCCAGCACCCGGGTCCAGAATGGCATGACCTGCATGTAACCACGCGCCCCCACGCTGCTCACAGCAAATTTTCTGAAGTTGCTCTCCACCTGGATCAGGCCCAGCACCAAGGAAACGTCCAGTCCTGCGCGTTTGGCCTCGTACCAAACTGTTTGCAGGAATTCCTTGCGCGTCATCCAGTCGGACTTTTTCTTCATCAGGCGCTCACTCATGGTGCCCAGCCAGCGCAGGTAACTCAGACGCGATTCGGTGTCGGAGAACTCCGGCACAGGTGGCGCGTGGTTGGCAATAGCCGAGCTCAAGGCCGTTCGAACCGAGTCGACCAGCGGCTCTTCGATTTGAGCCCCTGCCCACGCAGGCGCTTGAAAAAACAGTGCACTCGACCCCGTCAAAAGAGGGGAAAGTGCCAAGGCATCGCCCAAAAGTTTTCGTCGTGCGAGTTTCATAAGCCGTTTTTACCAACAAGCAGCAGGAGCACGCGCCGGGCGATGGACCCAGCGTGACCCTGCCCCAGCCTCACGCCTTCAGCTTGGCCAGCAACTGGCCCACGATGTCAGCAACAGAGACAGCGCTGGCGGCGGCTTCACGGCGGTGCTGGTATTCCACATGGCCTTCTTTCAAGGCACGGTCCCCTATATTGACACGGTGTGGCACACCAATCAACTCCCAGTCGGCAAACATGGCGCCCGGGCGCTCACCGCGGTCGTCCAGCATGACATCCACACCGGCAGCCAGCAGCTCGGCATACAACTGGTCTGCGGTGGCCTTGACCTCTGGCGAACGTTCAGCGTTGATCGGGCACAGCACCACAGTGAACGGTGCCAACGCGTCGGGCCAGATGATGCCGCGCTCATCATGATTCTGCTCAATGGCAGCGGCCGGCAGACGCGTGATACCAATGCCGTAACAACCCATTTCCATGAATTGAGGCTTGCCGTTCTGGTCCAGAAAGGTCGCATTCATGGCCTGGCTGTACTTGGTGCCCAGGTAAAACACATGACCCACTTCGATGCCACGCTCAATCACCAGCACACCCTGGCCGTCTGGCGAGGCGTCACCCGCCACGACGTTGCGCAAGTCGGCAACCAGCGCCGGCTCAGGCAAATCACGGCCCCAGTTGACCCCGGTGATGTGGAAGTCAGCCTCGTTGGCACCACAGACCCAATCGCTCATCACCGCTACATCGCGATCCACCACCAACTGCACAGGTTTTTTCAGATCCAAGGGCCCCAAGTAGCCAGGCAAACAACCAAAATGATCTTCGATCTCAGAGAGAGTGGCAAAGCGGAAGGCCGCCAATCCCGGCAACTTGCCGACCTTGACTTCGTTCATGTCGTGGTCACCGCGCAGCAACAGCAACCAGACCTGCGTCTTCACCACTTCACCCTGCTCATTGAGCGTATCGGTGGCCAGCACCAGGGATTTGACGGTATTTTTCAGGGGCAGGCCAAGCAGCTCAGCCACCGCCGCACAGGTGCTCTTGCCAGGCGTAGCCGTCTTGGTCATGGCTTGCCCGGCTGCAGGGCGCGGGCCAGCGGGCGCCAGCGCTTCGGCCTTTTCCATATTGGCGGCGTAGTCACTGCCAGGGCAATAAACAATGGCGTCTTCACCAGTGGCGGCTATCACCTGGAACTCTTCGCTCAAATCGCCGCCAATGGCGCCACTGTCGGCCGCCACCGCGCGGTAAGTCAGACCAAAGCGGTCAAAAATGCGCCGGTAGGCTTGTGCCATGACCTGGTAACTGGCTTTTGCCGTGGTTTGATCGCGGTCAAAGCTGTAAGCGTCTTTCATGATGAACTCACGTCCGCGCATCAGGCCAAAACGTGGGCGCCGCTCATCGCGGAACTTGGTTTGAATCTGATAAAAATTCTTCGGCAACTGTTTGTAGCTGCGGATTTCCTGGCGTGCAATGTCGGTCACCACCTCTTCGCTGGTGGGTTGAACCACGAAGTCGTGTCCGTGGCGGTCCTTGATGCGCAGCAGCTCAGGGCCCATTTTTTCAAAACGGCCGGTCTCGGCCCACAACTCGCCGGGTTGCACCACCGGCATGGCGAGTTCAACAGCGCCAGCCCGGTTCATTTCTTCGCGAACAATAGCCTCCACTTTGCGCACCACGCGCAAGCCCATCGGCATCAGGGTGTAAATGCCAGCACCTATTTTTTTGATCATGCCGGCACGCATCATGAGCTTATGGCTGACGATTTCGGCGTCTGCCGGGGCTTCTTTAAGGGTGGAAATAAAAAATTGAGAGGCTCTCATGGGATATCCAGCAATATGTCAGGGTTATGTCTCTTGCTGCACCGCCCGCGCTGTGCATAATCAAGACAATTTAAAAATTGGGGTTTGATTATGCTTGACCGGGACGGCTTTAGGCCCAACGTCGGCATCGTCCTGCTCAACCAGAAAAATCAGGTGTTTTGGGGCAAGCGTATTCGTACGCACTCCTGGCAGTTTCCGCAGGGTGGCATTGACCGGGGTGAAACACCCGAGCAGGCCATGATCCGTGAACTGCATGAAGAAATTGGGCTGCAACGCGAACACGTTCGCATTGTGGCTCGCACCCGTGACTGGTTGCGCTATGAGGTGCCAGACCGTTTTATTCGCCGCGATTCACGCGGTTTTTACAAAGGCCAGAAGCAGATCTGGTTTTTGTTGCAACTGGTCGGTCACGACTGGGATTTGAACCTGCGTGCGACCAGCCACCCTGAGTTCGACGCCTGGCGCTGGAACGATTATTGGGTGCCGCTGGACGCTGTGGTTGAATTCAAACGCGAAGTTTATGTCACGGCACTTACCGAGTTGTCTCGCTATCTGCCACGCAACGAATACCGCAACCGCTTTCTGCGTCAGGGCATTCGCCCACTTGACCTGGAGCCATCCTGCTCCGGGATGCCCGATGCCAACATTGAGCTACCACCAGGTGCCCCCCTTGAAACTGATCCGCCATCTGGACAACAACATGTCTGATTCAACGTTTTTGCGCCGTTTTTCAGGCGCCTGGAAAAGCTGCTTGCTCCTGAGCCTGGCTTGTTGCGCCTTGGGTGTGCAGGCACAAGTCCCAGCCGACAATCCGGACTGGCAAGAAAGCACCGCGCCTGCGCCTCCCAGGTTTGATCCCAAACAGCTGCTGGACGTTGACATGCCGCCTTATGTAAGTATGAAATTTGGCATTGATCCCACCACATTGGCCGTCACGCCAGACGGCATCGTGCGCTATGTCGTGGTGGCCACCAGCCCAGGCGGCTCGGTGAGCGCGTTTTTTGAGGGCATTCGCTGCGCGACTGGTGAAGTCAAAAGTTATGCCCGGTCCAGTGCCAACGGTGTCTGGACTCTGGTGAAAGCGACCGAGTGGCGTGGACTCAACGACAAGCAGCCCTCCAAGCACGCGCTGGCCTTGGCACGGCAAGGTGTCTGTGAAGGCAACACCACAGCCGGCTCAGCGGCAGATATCCTCAGAAGACTCAAAGCCAAATAAAAGGCCGACTGAAGCTCACCCTTTCGGCATCAGCGCTTGAGCACCAGATTGTCGCGGTGCACCATTTCTGGTTCTGCCAGATAACCCAGCAGAGCTTCAAAAGCGCTGGAGGGCTTGCGACAAATCAGACGCGCTTCAGTACAGGCGTAGTTGGCAAGTCCACGGGCAATTTCTAGCCCTTGCGGATCGCGGATGGCAATCACATCACCGCGCGAGAAATCGCCCTCCACACCAGTCATGCCGATGGGCAACAAGCTGGATCCGCCGCCCAGCAGCTTGACCA
Organism: Rhodoferax sp.; assembly: GCA_029946045.1. Classification (GTDB taxonomy): domain Bacteria; phylum Pseudomonadota; class Gammaproteobacteria; order Burkholderiales; family Burkholderiaceae_C; genus Rhodoferax. The sequence goes on along the minus strand of JAQSDS010000470.1, from coordinate 3,249 downwards.
CAGCGCCAGCATCGACCGTGACCGAACCACGTAACTGCAAGTGGTCGGCAATCCACTGTTTGCGGGCTTGCGTTTTCTGCGTTGGTGCCACCAGCAAGGTGCCAATCGCTTCGCCCTGACATAGCCGCAGCAGCGCATCAGGCTCACGCCCCCAGGCAATCACGGTGGATGCACCAGAGCCTGCAGCGCGCTTGGCTGCCAGTATTTTGGTGATCATGCCGCCGCGCCCCAGGCTGGAGCCAGCACCACCGGCCATGGCCTCCAATGCAGGGTCGCCAGCTTGAGCCACGTGCACAAACCGGGCATGGGTGTCCTTGCGCGGATCGGCCGTAAACAGCCCTTTTTGATCGGTCAGAATGACCAAAGCGTCGGCTTCAACCAGATTGGCCACCAAGGCACCCAGCGTGTCGTTATCGCCGAACTTGATCTCGTCATTGACGACCGTATCGTTTTCATTGATGACCGGCACCACGCCGAGCTTGAGCAGGGTTAGCAAGGTGGAACGCGCATTGAGATAGCGCTCACGGTCCGCCAGGTCCGCGTGCGTCAGCAGCACCTGGGCGCTACCCAGCCCGTTTTCACGGAGCTTGGTCTCATACATGTGCGCCAGACCCATTTGCCCGACCGCCGCAGCCGCCTGTAATTCATGGATTTCATGCGGACGCTTGACCCAACCCAGACGCTTCATGCCCTCTGCAATGGCGCCGCTGGAGACCATGATGACTTCGCGTCCCTGATGCACCAGCACCGCCATTTGTCGGCACCATTCGCCAATAGCCGCCTCATCCAGACCCCGGCCATCGTTGGTCACGAGACTTGAACCGACCTTGACCACCACACGGCGGGCGTCACGCAATGCGGAATTTTCTTGTTCTTGAGCCATGTACCCCTCTTAGGCAAGTATGTTGCTTCAGGCTTCTTAGAGCGATGGATCTGGCCCGACCGGCTCCGCAAAACGCGGATCAATCACTTCTGGCTCCAGCTCAATTTTTTGCTGGGCGCTGATGTGCTTGAACACCGCCTTGATCAGCGACTCACAGCCTTCACGCGTGAGCGCTGAAATTTCAAACACCGGGCCCTTGAACTTGAAGCGCTTGACAAAATCCTTGACCAAGGCCTCACGCTCTTCCAGCGGCACCATGTCGAGCTTGTTGAGCACCAGCCAACGCGGCTTTTTAAACAGCGCGCTATCGTATTTTTTGAGCTCGTTGACAATGGCCTTGGCCTGCGCCACGGTATCGATACCATCGTCAAACGGTGCCATATCGACCACATGCAGCAGCAAACGGGTGCGCTGCAAGTGGCGCAGAAACAAGTGCCCCAGGCCGGCACCTTCAGAGGCGCCTTCAATCAAACCTGGCAAGTCGGCCACCACAAAGCTCTGCTCAGGCCCCACGCGCACCACCCCCAGATTGGGATGCAGCGTAGTGAAGGGGTAATCGGCAATGCGCGGACGCGCGTTCGATATGGCGGTGATCAAGGTCGACTTGCCCGCATTGGGCATGCCCAGCAGGCCCACGTCGGCCAGCACCTTGAGTTCTAACTTGAGATTGCGTTTTTCACCCGGCCAGCCTGGCGTTTTTTGCCGCGGCGCACGGTTGATGGCGCTCTTGTAGCGCAGGTTACCAAAGCCGCCGTCGCCGCCTTTGGCTATGGTGATGACCTCACCCGGCTTGAGCAACTCAAACAGTACCTCACCAGTTTCGGCGTCAGAGATGATGGTTCCCACCGGCATTTTGAGGGTGATGTCATCACCGGCGGCGCCAAACATGTCGGAGCCCATGCCATGTTGCCCACGTGCGGCATCGTGCCGGCGTGAGAAGCGGTAATCGACCAAGGTGTTGAGGTTGGGGTCTGCAACCGCAAACACATGGCCGCCACGACCACCGTCGCCGCCATTGGGACCGCCGAACTCTTTGTATTTTTCATGCCGAAACGAGACGCAGCCAGCGCCACCGTCTCCGGCGGAAACATCAATGTAGGCTTCGTCAACGAATTTCATGTATTCAATCAGTTGAGGACAGAGCTAGTTCGCTTCGCGCAACTGCGGTCTGCCCCGCTAGGTTTCACAAATAAAAAACCCCGCGCCGTGCGCAGGGTCTTTCGTGGGGACTGCGTCAGCACTTAAGCTGCTGCGGTCACGCTCACGGTGTGACGGTTCAACGCGCCCTTGACGGCGAACGACACATGACCTTCGGTCAGTGCAAACAGCGTGTGGTCTTTGCCCATGCCAACATTGGCACCGGGGTGGAACTGGGTACCGCGCTGGCGCACGATGATCGCACCAGGCGCAACCAACTGACCTCCAAACATCTTCACACCGAGCATTTTTGGCTTGGAATCGCGCCCATTTCGCGTCGAGCCGCCGCCTTTTTTATGTGCCATGACTCTTGCTCCTTATGCAGAAATCGCACCGATCAGAAGCTCAGTGAACTGCTGACGATGACCTTGACGTTTTTGATAGTGTTTACGACGGCGCATTTTAAAAATGCTGACCTTGTCGTGTTTGCCATGTGCCAGCACTGTGACACTGACCGTTGCACCGGACACCAAGGGTGTGCCCACCTTAAGCTCTGCGCCGCTGCCGACTGCCAGAACCTGGTCGATCACAATCTCTTGGCCTACATCCGCAGCAATCTGTTCTACTTTAATTTTTTCGCCAGCAGCAACTCTATATTGCTTACCACCGGTTTTTATGACCGCGTACATATTGACCTCTTCAAAGATTTACCCTGCAAACGAATTTTCGCAGAGCCGGGTATTATCACACAACTTCAACAAGCCGCCATTGCAGCTCAAAATCACCGCCACAACAAGGCCAAAGTAGCGCGTTGGCTTTCTATAATGCGCGCAACTAACCGAGTCATTGTCTTGCACGCCACCCACACCAACAAATCCAGCTCCACCGCGATCATTGCGCAGGACATGCGTGAGGTCGACTTGGTCATTGCGCAACGCCTTGACTCCGGTGTGCCATTGGTGGGGCAGGTGTCACGCTACATCATTTCTGCGGGCGGAAAACGGTTGCGCCCTGCCCTGCTGCTGCTGATTTGTGGTGCGCTCGGCTTTAAGGGCGCGCAGCGTTTCAACCTGGCCGCCGTGGTCGAATTCATTCATACCGCCACCCTGCTTCACGACGATGTGGTTGACGACTCGTCCCTGCGTCGCGGCAACGCCACCGCCAACGAAACCTTTGGCAATCCGGCCAGCGTGCTGGTTGGCGACTTTTTATACTCCCGTGCTTTTCAG
>JAQSDS010000469.1 GCA_029946045.1 Rhodoferax sp. | reverse complement strand
CAGTGTTGTCAGCACGCGGAGCAGCGTGGTCTTGCCGGCACCATTGGGGCCCAGCAAGCCCACCACTTCGCCCTTGCGCACCGTCAGTGACACATCCTTGACGACCTTGCGGCTGCCATAGATTTTTTGTAGATGATGCGCTTCGAGTCGGCTCTCGGACGGGGAGGTGTCAGGCAGTGGCATCGTCATGGCAGCGCAACCCGCTTAGCGTTTGACATCGTTCAAGGCGGGGCTGCTGAGCAGCGGCGTTGACGCTTCGGGCGCTGCTTTGAGGGCTGGATCAGGCTTGGGTGTCAGCATGGCCCGCACCCGACCGGCTGGCGCTCCGGCTTGGCCGGTGCTGCCCTGGGCGCCGGAGGCTGGTGCACCGTCCAGGGTGAATACATTGGTCAAATTGTTGTAAACGATGATGCCGCCATTGAAATCGTCGTTGAGTTTGGCGCCCTGGTACCGTCGCAGTTGCGCCTGGCCGACAAATTTGACGGTGTCCAGGCGGCTATCGTAATCAATGGTTTCGCCTTCGCCCTCAATGGTTTCGTCCAAACCTTCGCGTTTTTGCCGGAAAAAAGCACGCTTGCCGGGTTCTGCCGTGACCACGCCAAACTGGTTGCCCTGCGCGTCCTGGCGTACCTCGAGTCGCGCGCCACGGATCAAAATGGTGCCCTTCGTCAAGACCACCTGGCCCGTGAAGATGCTCAACTGCTTGGCATCGTCGTAACGCAGTGCATCAGCTTCGATGTTCATGGGTTTGTCCCGATCGGCCTTTTCAGCCTGAACGGTCCAGGCGGACAGGGTCAGAGCGCAGAGTACAAACCAGGATGGGAGGCGGATTTTCATAAAGGCATGAATCTTGCGTGAGAGTTTGCAAGATTGTAGCGGCCAGCGCCCGCCCAAACGGCCTGGCGCGCCAATTCTGTCGCGCTGGCGTAATGGCTGGGCAGACTTACGCTGTGCGACGAATCTGACTGCTCAAATGCTCAACCACCTGCAACACCCGGGCCATGCTTTTGGCCAGCGAACCATCGGTGTAATAGCGTCCGGCGACACCCAGCGCGGGCACACCTTCCACTTCGTAAGCCGTCTGTATCTGCTTGGCGCGCGTGGCTTTGGTGGATGAAGAAAATGAATTGAATTGTTCGGTAAACCGGGCCCGGTCGACGCCTTGTTTGGCCACCCAGTCAATGATGGCGGGGCCGTGGGTCAGATTTTGTTTTTCGACGTGAATGGCGGCAAAGACGCGCGCGTGCAAGCTATCGAGCAAATTGAGCGCTTCGAGAGCATAAAACAAGCGCTGCTGAGGCACGAAGTCATCACGAAAAGCGACCGGAACCCGTTTGAAAACAACGTCCTGGGGCAGTTTTTTGACCCAGTCGCTCAGTACCGGTTCAAATGCATTGCAGTGCGGGCAGCTGTACCAAAAAAATTCAATCAGTTCGATCTTGCCAGCGGGTGCATCGACCGGGGCTGGGCGATCCAGAACTTTGAAATCGGTGCCTGCGACCGGGGCATTGGGCTGCGCTTGAGACAGGCCGGGCGACAGCAATGCGGCGCTCAAGGCAAGAGAACCGGTTTGTGCGACAAAGCGACGACGTTGCATGCGTTTTTCTCCTGACGGATGTGAATGGGTCAACATGAGAGTGGGTAACGCTGACAAAGTTCAGCGTTGCACACGGACCAGCGCAGTTTCAATGCCTGCGCCATCCAGTCGGGCTTTGGCAGTGTCGGCTTCGGCACGCTTTTCAAAGGGCCCCATGCGGACACGGTAGACCGTGCGTCCGGACTGCTCGCGTTCGGAAATTTTGGTTTCAATACCCGACAGTGACAACTTGGCGCGCTGCGCTTCGGCATCTTCGGGTGTGCGGAAAGCACCAACTTGAATGAAATAACTGAACGGGTCGGGCGCGTTGTCCGGTGCGGATGCCGCGCTGGTTTTGGCTCGGGCCTTGACCAGATCGCCCAGCGGGTCTGCGCTGACGGCCGGCTTGTTCACCGGCTGACTGGCGGCGGGGGAAGGTGCGACGACTTCAGCGGTGTCCGTTGGCTTGGCCGGATTCTTGCCATACAGTGGCGCATTGGGGTCCCAGTTCTTGTTTTTCTCAAGCTCGCTGGCATCCTGATTGGCGCTGCTGTTGGCGGCTTTATTGAAGAACAGGATGGGCACTTTGGTGACGTAGACCGCCACGGCTAGTGCGAGCCCCAGCCCGGTCAACAGGCCCAGGATAAAACCCAATAAGGTGCTGCCGTGTTGTTGTTTCATGTGTTGTCTTTGTAACTTTGCCAAGGGGTCAGGGTTTACATTTTTTCGGGGGCGCTCACGCCGAGCACCGCCAGGCCATTGCGCAACACCTGCGCGGTGGCCGCCACCAGTGCCAGGCGCGCCAGCTTGAGTGTTTCGTCATCGACCAGAATGCGCTCGGCATCGTAATAGCTGTGGTAGCAGGCGGCCAGCTCGCGCAGGTAAAAAGTCACATCGTGGGGCGCAAAACCCTCGGCGGCAGCCGTCAGCATGTCGGGGTATTTGGCCAGCAACAGCAGCAGGGCCAGCGCTTGCTGGCTTTGCAGCGGCGACACATCGGCCTGGCACAAGCCGGCCACGTCGCCGCCCCAACTGGCCAGCACCGAGCAGATGCGCGCATGGGCGTACTGCACGTAATAAACCGGGTTGTCGTTGTTTTTGGCCACGGCCAGATCGACATCGAAGGTGTACTCGGTATCGGGCTTGCGGCTCAGCAAAAAGAAGCGCACCGCGTCCTTGCTGGTCCACTCGATCAGGTCGCGCAACGTCACGTAGCTGCCGGCGCGTTTGCTGATCTTGACCTCCTGGCCGCTCTTGACCACCCGCACCATGGTGTGCAGCACATAGTCGGGGTAACCCTGCGGAATGCCGACATCAGCTGCCTGCAGACCAGCACGCACGCGGGCGATGGTGCCGTGGTGGTCGGTGCCCTGGATGTTGATGACCTTGGCAAAACCGCGCTCCCACTTGCTGATATGGTAGGCCACGTCCGGCACAAAGTAGGTGTAGCTGCCGTCTTGCTTGCGCATGACGCGGTCCTTGTCATCGCCGTAGTCGGTGGACTTGAGCCACAGCGCGCCGTCCTGCTCGTAGGTTTTGCCGGCCGCTATCAGCCGTTTGACCGTGGCGTCGACCCTGCCGCTGGTGTAGAGACTGCTTTCCAGGTAATAGTTGTCGAACTTGACGGCAAAGGCCGACAGGTCGAGGTCCTGCTCGTGGCGCAAATAGGCCACGGCAAACTGGCGGATGCTGTCCAGGTCGTCGGCGTCGCCCGACGCGGTGTAGGCGCGGTCATCGGAGCTGACCGTCTTTTGGGCTAGAAAATCAGTCGCGATGTCGGCGATGTACTCGCCGTTGTAAAAGTTCTTGGCTGCAGGGTTGTCGGGGTCGGTAGGCCAGCAGGCGTCACCCGGCTTGAAGCCCTTGGCGCGCAAGTGGGTGCTGGTGGCCAGCGTGCCAATCTGGACCCCGGCGTCGTTGTAGTAAAACTCGCGGTAAACCTGCCAGCCCTGGCTGTCGAACAGGTTGCAGATGGCATCGCCCAGCGCTGCCTGGCGGCCGTGGCCCACATGCAGTGGTCCGGTCGGGTTGGCCGAGACAAATTCAACCAGCATGCGTTGGCCGTTGTCCGCTTGGGCACCATAGCGCTCGCTTTGCAACAACACCGCACGCACCACCTGCTGCTTGGCTGCGGGTTTGAGTTTGATGTTGATAAAGCCGGGCCCGGCAATGTCGAGCGACTCGACCCAGGTCTGGTAGGGCAGCGTGGTACGCAGCACGGTGCACAGGCTTTCGGCCAGCTGCCGCGGGTTTTGTTTGAGCGGTTTGGCCAGTTGCATGGCGGCGGTGGTGGCCAGGTCGCCGTGTGCGGCTACTTTGGGTGACTCGAACGCGGCTTTGGCCCCGGCGCCAGGCTGTATATTTTCCAGCGCGTCACGCAGGGCGTGGAGTAATTGGGTTTTGACGATCAACATGCCCGGATTTTACGGGCTGGTCAGCTTGCCCGTGGCCACGGGTGCGGTTCAACGTGATGTGATGTTTCTAACAAGTAGGCACTTCTCCAAACCCGGTACGGCGACCGGTCCATGCGCACGCGGTTTTGGGGGCAAATCACGCACGAAATAGAGGGTGCCTTGCGCTGAACTGCTGCCTGCGCGCGCCTTTGCCCCCAAAGCCCGGTCGCATGACCCAATCCCCGTACCTGAACGCCTCGATTGATCGGTCCACAGCCGTCCGGAATCAGTCGGGCGATGCGATTTGCGGAGGTCAAGGCGGAGGCCGCGCAGCGGGCGGGGGACACGTAGCAAAGCGTATCGCCCGACTGATTGGGAAACCACCGTGATGCAGGCTTTGGACCAGCATCTCACTCACATCAGTTTGAATTGCCCCCCGTGGCCACGGCGCGGGCCAGGCACAGGTCGGCCCAGGCGCGGGCCTTGTCCTGGCCATTGCGCAACAGGTAAGCCGGGGGGTAGGTCACGACCACCGGCACGCCGGCAAAGCGCCAGACCTGGCCGCGCAACTTGCCCAGCGGCAGCCTGGCCTGTTCCGGCGGGGTTTCGCTGAGCAGCAGTTGCATGGCAAAACGCCCCATGGCCAGGATCACCTTGGGTTGGGTCAGGGCGATTTCTCGGCGCAAAAAGTGGGCGCAGGTGCTGAGTTCTGCCGTGCTGGGCGCGCGCATCAGGGCTGGCCGGCACTTGAGCACAGGAGTCAGGTAGGCACGCGACCCAGCCCCCTGATCCGCGCCGGCTTCATGGTTCCAGCGCTGCACCGCCACCGCGCGCAACATGTTGTCAAGCAATTGACCGGCTTCCTCGACAAAAGGCAGCCCGGCACGCTCCTGGGCTTCATCGGGCGGATCGCCCACCAGCAGCCAGTCGCAGGCCGTGTTGGGCGGGGCCGCTGCCAGCACTGGCGCGCGACGCCCCAGGCACATGGCGCAGGCCTGGCAGTGACGCACCGCTTCCGTCAAGGCGGGCCAGTCCATGTCGGCCATGTCGCTGGCCAGCGCGGTCACCCGGCTCGGGCTGGGCTGCCGTTCGGGCGGGACGCTGTGGGCTACTGCGCTGGCCGAAACGGGGCTGACCTCGATCGGCGCAGCATCAGGCGCAACAGCCTGTGCGTGAGCGGGCGGCAAAGTCACAGGCCTGGGCGCTTCTTCAGGCTGCTGTCTGGTGCTGTCAGCCGGCGCGGCTTGAGGCTCAGGCGCAGCGAGGGGTGCCCACACGCGCACGCCCATTTCCTGCAGCATGGCACGCTGGCGCGCGTCCAGAACCAGGCTCATGGTGCGGCCTCGGGCATGCTTGCGCCCTTGAGTTGCAGGCTCATCACCACCGCATCTTCTCGTGAACCTGCCGCCGCTGGGTAATACTGGCGACGCACGCCGACCGAGCGAAAGCCATGGGCCTTGTAGATGTGAATGGCGCGCGTATTGGACTGGCGCGCTTCCAGCCACAGCCACTGCGCGCCCTGGCCACTGGACCACAGGGCCAAGGCCTCGAGCATGAGCCGGGCCAAGCCCTGGCACTGGTAGGCGGGCGCGACAGCCAGGTTGAGCAAGTGCACCTCGTCAACGCCCTTCATGGCGACAAAATAGCCCAGCAGGGTGTCCCCTGCCATGAGCATTTGGGATTCATAGGCACTGGCCAGGCAGTCGGAAAAATGCCGCTGCTGCCAGGGATGGACGTGGGCTTGCTGTTCCAGCGCCGTGACGGCCTCAAGATGGCTATGGGTCATGGCCTCAAAACGGACTGGCCCGGCCTGACCTGGCGCCGTCATCGTCATGGCGCCAGCCCGGCCAGCGCTTTGCTGGCAATGCGTTCCCGCGTGGTCTGCGCCACCTTGTCGCGGATGTAGCTGGGCAGGGCGTTTTCAGCAACGACACCTGCGCCTGCGGCCAGCAGGGCGGGTGCCAGCCGCAACAGTGCCGTGGCAGTGGGCAGCGCCACTGTTTGTGCCGCCTGCTGGGGCAGCCGCGTGCCATAGCCGGCGAACACATTGCCAGCCAAAACATGCGTGCCGTTCCAGTCCAACTGGTCAGGTTTGATCAGGCGGTCGTTGCTGCGCCGGGTCCAGACACCGGACGCAAAATCAAAGTCTGCGGTGTACAGCTCGTCCATGCGGGCGTCCAGCAGGGCCGTGACCGCAAAGGTCTGTGCGTCACCGCAGCGCCAGCGCGCCTCTTCGGCGACAGTCAGCAAGGTGTCGACCGGCAGCACCGGCACGGCGGCACCAAAAGCCAGGCCCTGGGCCACCGCGCAGGCGGTGCGCAAGCCGGTAAATGAACCTGGCCCGGCGCCAAACACGATGGCATCCAGGTCCTCAAAGCGCAGCTGCGCCAGCGCCATGAGCCGTTGAATTTGGGGAATCAGGTGGGCGGAAGTTTGCGCGCCGCCCGCAGCCGTGTGCTGGTGCAACACGCCTGCGTTCACGCCACACTGCACGGCGATAGACATGCTGTCGGTACTGGTGTCGAAGGCCAGTAAATTCATGCGAGACGCTCTTGCTTCATCCATCAGCCTCTGGCGCTGGCCTGCAAGCCGGGCACCAGTTTGCCCCGGGTCTCAGGCAGCCGGGTGGCCCGGACCCCGAACAAAATGCCTGAAGTTACCAGCACCAGCCCGGCCAACAGGTTCCAGTGCAGGGGTTCACCCAGCAGCACCACGGCACCGATAGCCGACAGGCCCGGCACCAGCGCCGTGATCATGGTTGAGCGCACCGGACCAAAGTAACGGATCATGTGCGTGAAGCTGATGCCCGAGATCACGACCGAACCCCAGCCCTGGAACAGCATTTGAAACAGCACCTCCTTGAGGGGCGCGGTAAACACATGCGCCTGCACCAGGCCCGTGAGCGCCAGCACACTGTACATGGGCACATAAGCGACGACGGCAAAGGTGGTGATGGCGATGGTGGCGTGCACCGCGTCAAGCCGGTGGTGTCGCGCCAGGACGCTGTAGGTGGCCCAGCACAGGGCTGCGCTCATGAACAGCAGGTCGCCCAGCAAGACCTGCCCACCGTCAAAAGCGTGCAACAGGCTCAAACCACCCACCAGCAGGTCGCCCAGCACAATGAGCCCCAGGCCCACGGCGCGGGCGGGCGTGATGTGGTCGCGTAGCAGCCAGGCTGCCAGCAGCGCCGTCCACAGCGGCAAGCTGCCGGGCATCAGCACCGAGGCATGCACCGCCGGGGCGTAGGTGAAGCCGCTGTAGGCCAGACAGGCGTACAACAAGCCACCAAAAAAACCGACCGATACCGTGACACGCCGGGACAGCGGCGATATCCCCAGCCAGGAGTTGCCGACTCTGCCGAGGGCACCTTGCCTGCGCACCAGGTACGCGCCCCAGGGCAGCAGGATCAGCGCCGCGCCCACGATGCGGCAGAAAGCCAGGTCCAGCGGTGTCAGCAGGCCGCCGCGCGCGGGGTCAGACGAGGCGCGGGCGATCAGAATGAACGATGTCCAGATCAGCACCGTGATCACGGCCGCGCAGATGCCAATCGTGCGCGGCGAGAAGCGGGGGACAGGGATGGAAAGTGTCGGCATGCGTCAATTATCCGTGCTGCCAAGCCGTGCCCTTTGAAAAGCCAGGGCCTGAATGTTGAAAACGATGAATTTTCAGAGCATGGGTTCAATAGCGTCAATTTGCATGGGGTCGACAAATTCCTGGGCATAGCGCAGGTAAACACCTTGCCGTAGGAAGACGTCAAAGATATCGGCGTCAATGTGCCCCTCGTCCTTCATCTTGACCATGATGCTGATGGCTTGCGAGAGTTTCATGCCCAGCTTGTAGGGCCGGTCCGAGGCGGTCAGGGCTTCAAATATATCGGCGATGCCCATGATGCGCGCCTGTACCGACATCTGCTCGCGCGTCAGCCCCTTGGGATAACCTTTGCCGTCCATGCGCTCATGGTGGCCACCCGCAAACTCGGGCACGTTTTGCAGGTGTTTGGGCCAGGGCAGCTTCTCCAGCATCTTGATGGTGGCAGTGATGTGGTAGTTGATGATGTCGCGCTCGGGCAGCGTCAGAGTGCCTTTTCGGATGCTGAGGTTGTTGACCTCGTCGGCGGACAAAAAGTTGGCTTGCAGACCCTGCACGCTGCGCCACTGGTAATGGCTGCCAATCTGATGCACACGCGTCACGGCAGCATCACTCATGAATTCGCCGCCCGAATTGGCCGTGCGCAAAAAGTCGCGGTCAGCATCAAGTTGGCCGAGCCGGTTGTGTACGTCTGCCAGGCCCGCGCGCTCGGCTGTTTCATCAACGCAGGGGCGCAGTGCCAGCTGGCGGCGCAGCGCTTCAATTTCGGCGTCGCGTTTCAGGACCTCAAAACGGGTGTCAATCAGTTCGATCCGGTCAAACAGGGTTTGCAGCTTGGTGGCTTTGTCCACCACGTGCACCGGCGTGGTGATCTTGCCGCAGTCATGCAGCAGTCCGGCAATCTTGAGTTCGTAGCGGTCCATCTCCGACATGGAAAAACCAGCCAGCGGGCCCTCATTGTGCTGCGCTGTGGCGTCGGCCAGCATCATGGTCAGGGCCGGCACCCGCTGGCAATGGCCCCCGGTGTACGGTGATTTTTCGTCGATGGCCATGTTGATCAGGCCGATGAAGGACTCAAACAGGTCTTCCAGTTGCTTCATCAACAAGCGGTTGCTGAGTGCAATGGCGGCCTGCGAGGCCAGTGACTCGACCAGCTGCTGGTCGGCCTTGGAGAAGCTGGTGACCTCGTTGCTGCCAGGTTTCAGGGCATTGAGCAATTGCAGCACGCCAATCACATCGCCATCCTGGTTGCACATGGGGACGGTCAGGAAGGACTGCGAGCGGTAGCCTGTGTTCTGGTCAAACTTGCGGGTCCCTGAAAAGTCAAAGTTCGGCTCGCTGTAGGCGTCTTCAATGTTGACCGTGACCCGGTGAATGGCGGCATAAGCCGCAACCATCGCGTCATTTGGTTCGCCGCTGGCATTGACCAAGGGCAGGTCCGGGAAATTGATGGGCTGGCTGGCGCTGCCACCCATGGCGATGTTGAGTGAATCGGTGCGCAGGATCTCAAAGCGCAGGCTGTTGGCGTCCACGACTTTGCTGTAGATGGTGCCGCCATCGGCCCGGGTAATGCCCTTGGCCGCCAACAAAATGAACTCCAGCAGGCGCGTGATGTCGCGCTCCCGGGACAGCGCAACGCCGATGTCGTTGAGCTGCTCGAGTCGGCCCAGCAAACCCTCAACCGTATTCAGGGCGGTGTTTCTTGAAATGCTTGTCATGGCGCTATTTTGTCAAAAATGTGTAGGTGCCATCCCAGTCCGCTGGTGGCTGTTGTTGCTCAAAGTGGGCGATCCGCTCCAGATACATCGCATAAAGCAGGCGGGTAGGTGCCAGCTTCTGCAGGTCGGCAAAGGCTTGCCCGGCTGGCCCCCACTGTTGCGAACGGTATAAGCTGAGGGCTTCTTTGTAAAGCGTCAGTTCCTCACGTTCGCCGGGCTTGAGCTCACGCTCCGGCCCTATTGGCTCATATATTCTGACCGGCCTGTCCTTGCCCTTGACCCTGACGCAGTCTAGCTCCCGGAAGGCAAAGTCGGGCACCCGCGCGCTGGTGAATTCGCTCACCATGATGTTCACCCCATAATTTTTGGTCAGGCTTTCCAGCCGGGAGCCCAGGTTCACCGCATCGCCCATGATGGTATAGGCCAGACGAAACTCCGAGCCCATGTTGCCCACTGTCATGTCGCCGGTATTCAGGCCCACACCGACCTTGATCGGGGGCCAGCCCCTGGACTTGAAATGGTCTTGCAGGGCATCCAGCTTGGCGATCATTTCCATGGCTGCCAGCAGGGCGTTGCGCGCATGGTCGGGGTCGGGCACCGGCGCACCCCAGAAGGCCATGATGGCATCGCCCATGTATTTGTCGATGGTGCCGCGGTGGTGGTGAATGACGTGGGTCATCGGCGTCAGGAACTCGTTCATGAGTTGGGTCAGCTGTTTGGGGTCGAGCCCCTCGGAAATGGTGGTGAAGCCGCGCACGTCCGAAAACAGCACGGTCATGTCGCGGTTGCTGCCCTCCAGGCTGTAGGCTCCTGGGTCCTTGGCCATTTCATTGACCAGTTCAGGCGGCACATACTGACCGAACAGGTGTGCCAGCATGCGTTTGCTGCGCGCGTCGACAAAATAGCCGTAGGACATGTTGAAGATGAACAGGGCACTGATCAGGATCAGGCCGGAGGCCAGTGGCAAGATCAGGTTTTGAACCTGCCAGAAATACAGGTTGCTGCCCACCATGGCCAGGGTGGTGGTGGCGGTCAGCGCCGTCGCAGCCAGCGGGCTGAGAGCGGGCAAGGCAAGTGCCAATAAACCACCCATGAGCAAGAGGAAAACCAGATTCAGTCCAAGCACATAGGCCGGTCGCTCCTTGATGTTGCCGTCGAGCATGCCGGCAATCAAGTTGGCATGGAGCTCGACCCCGGCATAGGATTCCTGCATGGGTGTCGAGCGCAGGTCGAGCAAACCGGGCGCGGTGGTTCCCACCAGCACGATGGCGCCGAACAGGACGTCGGGTGCCACTTTCCCCTGCAGCACGTCGATCGCGGACACATAGGGGAAGCTGCCCTGTTTGCCGCGGTAAGGCACCAGCGCCGCCATGTCGGCATCGACAGGCA
>JAQSDS010000468.1 GCA_029946045.1 Rhodoferax sp. | reverse complement strand
GTGCCATTGGGCCGGTGTGTTGCCATACATCTGATGCAGGAAGGCATTTAGCTCAGGGCCGTGCAACACGGCTTCAAATTCAGCCGCCAGCGCCATGGTCTGCTTTGCCGTCCAGGACGGCAGCACACCGGCATGCACCATCAGGTACGAATGGTTCTGGTGTTCCAGCAGAAAAGCCATGCGCTGCTGGCGCAGCCAGGCCAGCATGGCTTCCCGGTCGGGCGCTTGCAACACGACGTTCAAGGTGTCTTTGCGGCTGGGCCGGCGCGCACCCACACTGGCTGCCAGCAGATGCAGGTCATGGTTGCCGAGCAGGCATTGGGCCGAGGCGCCAAAACCCATCAGGCGGCGCAACACCCCTGCCGAGTCGGGGCCGCGGTTGACCAGGTCGCCTAGAAAATAAAGCGTGTCGCGGCTCGGAGAGAAAGAAATTTTGCTTAATAGCCGTTGCAAGGCGCTGTCGCAGCCCTGCACGTCGCCAATCATGTAAAGTGCCATGGTGTTTATTGTCGTGTGAGATACATGGAAATCCTGCTGATTATTTTTTTGACGCTGCTCAATGGCGTCTTTGCCATGTCTGAATTGGCGCTTGCTGCCAGCCGCAAATCACGGCTCAATGCCATGACCGAAGCCGGTGACAAAGGCGCCCAGGCAGCACTGACGCTGCTCGACAACCCGAACCAGTTTTTATCGACCGTGCAGGTGGGTATTACCTCCATTGGCGTGCTCAATGGCATTGTGGGCGAGGCTGCATTCAGCGACGGGCTGGCACATTGGCTGCAGGGTTGGGGCATGGCCGAGAAGGGGGCAGCCCTTGCTGCCACAGCGCTGGTGGTGACACTTATCACCTACACCACCATTATTTTTGGTGAACTGGTGCCCAAACGCATTGGCCAACTGCACCCGGAACTGGTGTCGCGCTGGGTCTCGCGCCCCATGCTGTGGCTGGCCCGGGCGGCTGGGCCGTTTGTCAAGCTGTTATCGGGCTCGACGGCAGCGATGCTCAGTTTGCTGCGCATTGACACCAACGCGGTGCGCGCCATGACCGAAGAAGAAATTTCTGCCAGTCTTGAGGAAGGTGTGGACGCCGGCGTGATTGAAGAGCACGAACACCAGATGGTGCAAAACGTGTTCGGACTCGACGACCGTCAATTGACTTCGCTGATGGTGCCCCGCGCCGAGGTTGACTGGCTCGATGCCGGCATCACGGTGGCACAAGGCCTGCAAAAACTGGGTGCCGATGGCGCCAAGCTCGCCCATTCCTGGTATCCGGTGTGCCGTGGTTCGATGGACGATGTGGTGGGCAAGATCAGTGTGGCCCATATGCTGGAACTGGGAGCAGGAGCGCCGGGGACGCTTGAAGACTATGTGACGACGGCTGTTTTTGTACCTGAAACCCTCAGTGCCATGGCTTTGCTGGAGCAGTTTCGCGCCAAGGTGGGCCGCCTGGTTCTGGTGGTGGACGAATACGGTGTGGTGCAGGGCTTGCTTACGCCCCACGACCTGCTGGAAGCCATCACCGGCGAACTGCAACCCAGCGCTAAAACCGAGGCCTGGGCGGTGCAGCGCGATGACGGCAGCTGGTTGCTTGACGGCATGATGCCTGTCACGGAACTCAAGGCCCGGCTCGACATGGAAGAACTGCCACTGGAGGAGCGTGGCCGTTACAACACCTTGGCCGGGTTGTTGATGGCGGTGAGTGGCCGCATGCCGTTGACAGGCGAGAAAATTGCGTGCGAAAACTGGCAGTTCGAGGTGGTGGACCTGGACGGCAAGCGGGTCGACAAGGTGCTGGCCAGTCGGCTGCCGTCTGCGTAGAAAACCTGCCTCGGGTAAATGGTCTTGGGATGATCGTTGCTACGAGGCGCGACCGCTCAGGCGGTAAGCCGCCAAGCCCAGCCATTCATGCAGCACCAGTTTCCATTTTTTTGAACCCTGGTCCATGCTGTACTGCGTCCACGGGGTGTCCAAGCCGGCGCGAAAGTCTACTGGGTAAGCCCTCACGTTCCAGCCGTTTTGCCGGAACGTCGCCATGGCGCGCGGCATGTGCCAGGCTGAGGTCATCAGCAGCCAGGGCTGCGCCGGGTCGACGCCGGGGACAGACTTGCTGAGCAGGGCGTTTTCAAAGGTGGTGCGCGAGGCGGACTCGTAAAGCACTTGCTGCGCCCCGATGCCCTGGCTGCTGAAAAAGCGCTCGGCTCGCCGGGCTTCAGGCAAGCCGTTGCCGAATAATTCACCTTCACCGCCGGTAAACAGGACCCGCAAGGCCGGCTGACGGCGCAGCAGTGGCAACACCTCGGTCATGCGCTCGGCAGCGTCATTGAGGGCGCTTTGGCCGGGCTGGGTCCAGACGTAAGCCGGTTCGAGCGCGCCGCCCAGTACCACCACACCAGCGTAGGCGCTTAAATCGGTGGACTTGGGTAGCGCCGGGTAGTTGGCTTCCAGGCTTCGTATCAACGCATCGGGCAATGGCTCCCAGCCCAGCACCAGCAGCAGGACGACGGCTGTCGCGCCCAGGCGCTGGCTGGTCTTGGGCCACCGTTGCACCAGCAGCACGGCTGCCAACATCAGCAGCGCCACCCAGGCCAGTGGCTGGGTCAGGAAGGCCAGCAGTTTGGCGGCAAGGAACATGGTGATGACTTAAAGAAGGAATGGAATGAAGCGGTGGGTGCGCGCCTGGTAATCCGCATAAGCCGGATGCATCGCCGCCATCCAGCGTTCTTCCAGCAGAGCCTTGGCCAACAGCACCAGCACCAAAACCAACCACAGCAGCCAGCCCGGCAGCGAGCCCAGCGCCAGGGCACAAGCCAGGCCGAGCAGGCTCACCGCCGTGTACATGGGGTGGCGAATCCAGCGGTAGGGGCCATGCGCGACCAGCTTGCCTTGCGCGCGCGGGGTGGGGCGGATGTTGAAGTTGCCGGGGCGGTTGGCCAGCAGTGCCCACAAGCCAACGACCCCGCTCAGGCCCAGCGCCAACCAGGCCAGGGTCTGGAACGGTGCTTGCAGCAGGTTTGGCGCAGCCAGAAACATCAATGCCCCGAGCGTGCCGAACTGACCAGCGACAAGCAGGCTACCCAGGTTGTGTTGTTTCATGTGGTTGCGCAGTGGTGAATGATCCAGATGGCCCGGGTTTCGGCAAATTGTAGGGGCTGCTCGATTGGCACATCACCCAGCATTTCATCGGGCGGGTTGATGCTCAACAAACAAGGCAGCCAGCGCTGAAGACCAGTTGCGCATGATGTCGGCGGTGCAGTCCTGCGTCGACAGCGCCATCGCCAAAACAGTATTCCTGCCGCTGGGTACCACTTCGCAGGAACTGGCGCTGGTGCTGCTGCAAGCCTGGGAGCTTGGGCTTAAAGGCTGCTCGGTTTACTGCGACGGTAGCGCCAGCGCGTGATCGACACTCTTTTTCAATTCAAGTCCAGTGAACTGGGTCAGGTCGCTGGCGATGCTGCGTTTCAAGGCATTACTGGCAGCCAGGTGCAGCCGGGGTGTGATGTCGCCCAGCATCGGGCTGCTGGCGATGAGCACCACGGAACTGCAGCGCTTGCCTGTCACCGCGTCGTTCAGGTAATCGGCTAGCTGTCGGGCGAAGCTGGAGCGATCCTTTTCGTCGACCGGTGTTCTGGGTTCAAACTGGGTGCCGGCATGCCCGGTGCGGCCATGACCCTTGCCGGCGGCGCCCGTCATGTCACCGCCCTCGGCCTGTCCAGCCAGGCTGGCGCGCGGAAAGACAAAGTCGGTCAGTTCGGTCAGCGAGTGGTCCGTGGCATGCCGCTCGAAGCAGCGTGCCCGCTCGCTATTGGCAATCAAAATCCAGGTCTTGTCCATGATGCTCCTTTGGGTTGGTTTTGGGTTAATACATCGGAGTCATGCTGCCTTCCGGCATGCGCGACCCCAACTCGGATGCCGGTTTGGTAGGTGCCGTAGCAATCATGCAGTCAGTGGTCAGGATCAGGCTGGCGATAGATGCGGCGTTTTGCAGCGCCAGTCGCGTTACCTTGGCTGGATCGATCACGCCCATCTGCAGCAGGTCGCCATAAGTGCGGGTCGCCGCGTTGTAGCCAAAGGCCGGGTCGGGCGATTCGTCTACCCGGTTCAAAATCACCGAAGGCTCGTCACCCGCATTGCTCACGATGCGCCGCAAGGGCTCCTCGACAGCCCGTGCCACCAGGCGTATGCCCGAGGTTTCGTCCAGCGTGCTGCCCATCAGATTGGCCAGTGCCCGGCGTGCCCGCAACAGGGCCACACCGCCGCCCGGAACAATGCCTTCTTCTACCGCCGCGCGCGTCGCGTGCAGGGCATCTTCGACCCGCAACTTGCGCTCCTTCAGCTCGGTCTCAGTCGCGGCACCGACCTTGATCAGGGCCACCCCGCCGGACAATTTGGCAGCGCGCTCATCAAGCTTTTCACGGTCGTAGTCGCTGCTGGCTTGTTCGCGCTCCTTGCGAATGGTGGCAATGCGGTCCTTGATGCTTTGTGGGTTGCCAGCGCCGCCAATGAGCGTGGTGGCATCCTTGCTGATCTCGGCACGGGTGGCGCGCCCCAGGTCGCTTAGCTTGACCTTGGCCAGCGTCAGCCCGACCTCGTCACTCACCACCGTGCCGCCGGTCAACACGGCAATGTCTTGCACCATGGCCTTGCGCCGATCGCCAAAACCGGGTGCCTTGACAGCGCAGGTGCGCAAGGTGCCTCGTATGGTGTTGATGACCAGCGCTGCCAGCGAGTCGTTGTCCAGATCCTCGGCGATCACCAGCAGAGGACGTCCGGCCTTGACGATCTCTTCGAGCAGCGGCAACAGGTCTTTCAGCGACGACAACCGGCCTTCGCACAGCAAAATCGCCGCATCTTCCAGCACGGCACTTTGGCGCTCGGCGTTGTTGATGAAGTAGGGCGACAAGAAGCCCCGGTCAAATTGCATGCCTTCGACGACTTCAAGCACGCTCTCCAGGCCCGAGCCGTCCTCGATCGAGATCGCGCCTTCGCGCCCCACCTTGTCAATGGCGCTGGCCAGCAGGTCGCCAATCGAGCGGTCATTGTTGGCCGAGATGGCGGCCACGTGGGCAATTTCCTGTGATGTGGCGCAGGGTCGGGCCATGGCCTTGAGCTCGGCGACCAGCGTACTGATAGCCAGCTCAATGCCGCGCTTGAGGTCCATCGGGTTCATGCCACCGGCCAGGTAGCGCAAGCCTTCCTGGATCATGCCGTGGGCCAGCACGGTGGCTGTGGTGGTGCCGTCTCCCGCCATCTCGCTGGTGCGCGCCGCCACCTCGCGCAGCAGTTGCGCGCCCATGTTTTCAAATCGGTCTTCGAGTTCGATGGACTTGGCCACCAGCACACCTGAGTTCACGATTTGCGGTGGCCCGAAGTCGCGCTCCAGGATGACCGTGCGTCCGCGTGGCCCCAGCGTGACCTTGACGGCTTCGGCCAGCGCGTCCACCCCGCTGCGGATCTTGGCGCGGGCTTCGTCGTGGAACAGGAGTTTTTTCGGGCTCATGGTGACTACCTTGGTTTGTGACCTGGCTTGATGCTAGGTCTGAGTTATTGCGTCATGAATGAGAAATCTCAATTGGGCATAAATTAAGCGACCCAAAATAAGGCACGGCTTTGGACAGTCCCAAAAGAGGTAATGACCATGAAAAATTTTTCAATCAAGCTGATGCAAAGTGCCACTCTTGCGACAGTCCTGTTGCTGTGGGGGTGCGCCTTGGAGGTGGAAAATACCAAGGCCGCGCAAGAGGTGGCGCGGTTGGCACAGCCGCCGGGCTCGGTTTACACCGGCTGGCGCGTCTTTCAAGACCGCTGTGCGGCTTGCCATGGCGCGCCTGCGACCGGTACCGTGGCGGCCCCTGACCTGTTGCCCTTGGTTCGCAACATGGGTCCGCGTCGGTTTGTTGGTCTGGTGCTGATGCGTTATGACTGGAGCTTGCCTGCTGCGCAGACCCCTGGCGATGCCGCGCGCGAAGCCTTGATTGAAGGTGTCATGCAGCGCAGGCTGGGCGGGCTCACCATGCCCAGCTGGCAGGGCGAACCCAGCGTCAACGCCCACATCATGGATCTGTATGCCTACCTGTCGGCGCGTGCTGATGGGTCGCAGGGCCCGGGACGTCCTTCGCCGTAAGGCCGCCCTCGCAGCAGGAGGTACAGGCAAATGACAAGCTTCAAACAACTTTTTCATCGCGGTGTTTTATTGACGGCGCTCGCTGTCACGGCCTGTGGTGGTGGTGGTGGTAGCAGCGGCGATGTTGTTATTCCGCCGTTCTGGAGTCGTGGCGGCGTTGTGGTGGCCGACTTCGACGGAGACAAGCGCAGTGACGTCGCTGTGGCGGCAACCTACATTGACGGCCCACCGCCCCATTCCGGCTATGTTGAGATTTACCGGCAAAGCGGAGCGGGTGTTTTTGCTGCGCCCGTGCGCTATTCCGTCGGCCCAGACCCCTGGGGCATGTCAGTTGGTGACATCAATGGAGATGGCCATCTGGATCTGGTCATTGCCACACCGCACGCTCTTCCGATACAGGTCAATACCATCAGCGACAGCGGCGGCATATCGCTTTTGCGGCAGGATGCAGCCCATCCGGGCAGCTTTCTGACCTCGCAGTGGTTGGTCACCGGCGGTTTGGCGGACGATGCCGCGATCGCCTATCTGGACGGAGACGGTCTTGCGGACTTAATTGTTGCTGATGCCGTTTCAGTAAATGCCCGCGCGCTGATGCTGCAGCAGAACCCGGCGGCTCCCGGCACATTTTTGGCCCCTGTGTCCTTGCCCACCGGCAGTGGCGGAGGATCGGACGATGTGACTGTGGCCGACATCAACGGCGATGGCCGCACTGACATGGTGCTGGCCGCCGAAAACAGCATCGTCGTTTTTTACCAGAAGGCCACCGGTGGTTTTGAGCCGGCAGCAGTGTTTGGCGCGGGCATCAGTACCCAGGGTGTTGCGGTGGCCGACCTCAACGGTGACGGTCGTGCGGACTTGGTCGCGGTCAACGCAGGTTATGCGCCTTCGGGTGGCAGCGGCGGCGCCAGCGTCTCGATCCTGCTTCAGAGCAGCCCCGGCAGCTTTGTTGCCACCCAGATCTCCGTGGCCGACGGTGCGCGCCGCGTTGCTATTGGCGACCTCAACCAAGATGGCATCCCTGACATGTCGGTGGTGTCGATGGTCTACCAGAACCTGCATTCGCCATCGCGCGTGTCGGTCCTGTTGCAGTCCGCTGTCAGCCGGGGCCAATTCACGGTTGCCGGTGTTTACACGGGCCCGGACCCGGGCAGCTTTATCGCCATTGGTGACATGAATGGCGATGGCCGCAACGACCTTGTTGTTGAGACCGGTCCCAGTGTGCTGCTGCAATCGGCGTCAGCTCCTGGGACTTTTGAAGCAGTCAAACCGTTGCGCTGAATCGGTAGGGCTTTGGCCGGGCACGACGTTGCCCGTGAACTCCAGATGATTCCTGGTGTCGTCGTGTCACTTCGACTTGCCCTGCGCAAGAAACTGCAGCGCCGTGACAGTGCCCACCTTGGCGCCGATGGGGATCGCGTCAAGATCCACCTGGTAGTCGGAGTTGTGGTTTGAGTAAGGCACCTGCTTGCCATCCGCTAAAGCCTTCTTGACGTGCTCGGGTTTGGCTGTTCCCACCACCATGTAGAGGTATTGGTGCTTCTCGTTATCGATGACCAGGTGGTGGAAGTCTTCGGACCCCATCACTTTGGGAAGTTCTGGAATGACAGCCTGCTCGCCTAGCAATGAGCGCAATACGGGCTGCACATCCTTGGCCATTTGCGGGTCGTTTGACAAGACCTTTGATCCGCCTTTAAGCACCGTGGTGGGCTTGAGGTTCTCCGGCAAGCCGTAGGCGTACGCAATCGACTGGTTGATGCGCTCGATGCCAGCAAGCATGAGCTTGCGATCTTCTTCGGCATACCAGCGCAGATTGATCTTCAGCAAGGCCTTATCGGGGATGGTGTTGTTCTCGGCCCCAGCCTGAATCGAGCCGACCGTGATCACGGCCGCATGCTGCGGATCGATGGCCCGGCTGATGATGAATTGGTACTGCACCACGGCGGCGGCGGCCATCAAGACCGGATCCTTGGCCACATGGGGAGAAGAACCATGTCCGCCAATACCGTGAAAGGTCACGTCCAGTTGGTCCGTCCCAGCCTGGGTATCACCGGGGCGGAAAGCCACCAAGCCGGTCGGGAAAGGAGCGGTGTGCATGCCAAGAAGGTAGTCCGGCTTGGGTACCCCTAGCTTGGTGTAAAGCCCGTCGTCCACCATGGCCTTCGCGCCCTGGATCAATTCTTCAGCCGGCTGGGCAACCAGCACCAGGGTGCCTGCCCACTCAGCCTTCAGCTGTGCCATGTTCTTGGCAATGCTGAGCAACCAGGTGACGTGGGCATCGTGTCCACAAAGGTGTGCCACCGGTACTTCGGCACCAGACGCCTGCTTCACCTTGACTTTGCTTGCGTACGGCAGCCCCGTCGTTTCTGCCACGGCGTTGGCATCCATGTCGGCACGAAACATCAGGGTGGGACCCGGTCCGTTGCGCAAGATACCGACCACACCCGTTTGACCTATGCCCGTCTTGACATCGTAGCCGAGGGATACCAATTCCTTGGCTACCAGAGCTGCAGTGCGGTTCTCCATGAACCCGAGTTCGGGATTCTGGTGGATATCCTTGAAGATTTCCACCAAGCGCTGCGCGTCAGCGTCCACCATCGCACTGGCTTTTTTGACCAACGCGGCAGGGACCTCATTTCGGTATGCTTGTGTCTGCGCACCAGCAAACATGCTGGTCGATGCAAGGGCCGCAGCGATGAGCGGCGACAGACCGCACCGGAGAAAATTAAACAGTGACATAAGGGAGTCCAGGATTTGACAAGTTTGAGGTGTTTTTAAGTATAACGAGTGGTTTAAACCACGAGCGACCGGTTAATTTCTTGACCTTGAACGGGCTCAATCAAAGCCTTCGCTCCACCTCAAGCCCCGGAACATTTAAGAAGGGACGAAATCCACTATAGTCAATCGGACAGGACTTACTATCTCATCGGAATCGACAACATCATGGGCGTTGAAGACAGGGACTGGTATCGCGAAGCGCAGCGTGAGCGGGAAAAGCAGCGCCAGATGGACGAAACACGCGCCAGGTTTTCAGATTTTTCTCGCCAGCACCTGGGTGCGAAAGCCCTGTCGCCCATAAAGACAGGGCTCATCCCGATGATGATTTTCTGGTGTGTTGTCATGGGGCTTTTGTACATGGCGATGACGCATTACCTCAAGCCCAGGCAAGTCCAGGTGCTGGCCAATGGCGATCTGGTGATCAATCGGTCACACGACGGACATTTTTACACCATCGGCACCATCAACGGCCTGGAGGCCAAATTTCTGGTTGACACCGGGGCTTCCCTGGTCAGCGTCAGTGAAGCATTCGCCCAAAAAGCCTTTATTCGCGGCGGCGTGCCCACCACATTCAAAACCGCCAACGGCGATCGGCTCGGGCGCGTTGTGGATGGTGTCGGTGTGTCCATTGGTCCGGTGAGCCTTACCAACGTCAGGGTGGGCGTGGGCATCAGCGCAGGTGAAGAAAACGAAGTCCTGCTGGGCCAGTCGTTTCTGTCGAAATTCGACATCACCATCAACAAGCAACAGATGGTGCTGAGGTCCCGCTAGACAAGCCATGCGCCACGGCTGAAGGCCGCGCCAGGCTACATCCAAGCGCCGATTCTGGTGCAAGTGGTACATTTCCAGCAAAAATATTCCAGCCTCGTCACCATGCGCTCTATCACCACCTACTCAAACGATGCACACAGGGCCGAAGTTGTTCGGCTGTGGGAGGCTGTGTTTGCCTACAAGGAAGTTCACAACCAAGCAGGCGTTTCCATTGACAGGAAGCTGGCTGTGAATGATGGGCTGTTCTTTGTGGCTTTGGACCAAGATCGTGTCGTTGGCACCGTACTTGCTGGCTACGATGGCCATCGAGGGTGGTTGTACTCGGTGGCTGTCCATCCGTCATTTGCGAGGCAGGGCATCGGCACCGACCTGGTTCGTCATGCTGAACGCGCGTTATTCGATCGTGGCTGCGTCAAGATAAACCTTCAGATTCGTGGTGGCAACGAGAGCGTGACTGGCTTCTACGAATCTCTGGGGTACGTGGTTGAACCACGGGTCAGTCTGGGCAAGCTGGCACCCTGCATCATTCCAAAATAATATCTTGAAGCAAAACCCATGAAACCCACTGTACCGCCACATCTTCAACCTGGCGCAAACCTGCGGCACTACAAGGGCGGGCGATACACCGTGGTTGGCGCTTGCGTCATCGAAGCCACCCTGGAGACCGGCATCCTTTACCAGCCGTGCCAGGGTGACTCACAAGACATCCTCTGGCTGCGGCCGATGTCGGCATTTGATGAAATGGTCGAAGCCGCTGACGGTCCGATGCCTCGATTTGAGGCGATCTGAACAAGGGCATTTATCCCGCCTGAACTTGTGCATTTCGCCGTGACACCCAGAACATGGCACTGGCGATGGACACAAGGACCAGCACATAAGCAAGCACCTGCATGCCAGCGGGCTGGGCATCGTAGCCAATCAACCCGTGCAGAATGGTTCCAAGAACCGTGTTTTGCGACAGCACACTGGAGGTATCCCATAACGGTGCTGCCAGGCTGGGTAACTTGTCGGCCTGGATCAGCAGGCGAGCGGCCTGGGAGGCCATGCTGGCCGCCAGCAATAGAACCAGTGCGCCG
>JAQSDS010000467.1 GCA_029946045.1 Rhodoferax sp. | reverse complement strand
GGCCTGGGTTACCTGACCCTGGGTCAGCCGTCACCGACCTTGAGTGGTGGCGAGGCGCAGCGCATCAAGCTGGTGACCGAGCTCAGCAAGGTGCGTGACGACATCACCCGGCGTGGCCAGAAGGCACCGCATACGCTCTATGTGCTCGATGAACCCACCGTGGGTTTGCACATGGCTGATGTCGAAAAACTCATCAAGGTGCTGCACCGGCTGGTCGATGGCGGTCACAGCGTGGTGGTGATCGAACACGATCTGGACGTGATTGCCGAGGCAGATTGGGTGATTGATTTGGGGCCGGATGGCGGCAACGCGGGTGGCCATGTGGTGGCGGCTGGCTCGCCCGAAGCAGTGGTAGCTTTGGCCACGCATACCGGGGTGGCGTTAAGGGCGGTGTTGACCCGGTAGTGACGGCGTGACCTGCGAGGGTCTTTTCAGGCGCCTCGCCTTTCGAGGGGCGATGCGCTTAACTGCCTGATTCCACCTCAAACGCATTGTTCTGGTCTTGCGCCAGCACCAGTGCCACCTGCTTCAAGCTGTCTTTCAAGGCTGGTTTCAGTGTGTGCGGCGGGTTGATGACAAACATGCCGCTGGCGGGCAGGCCCGGGCGGATCACGTCACCGGCGTCGTTGGTCAGCAGCTTGCTGGACTTGACCGTGAGCGTGGCATTGAGCCAGGGTTTGCCGGCCTTGGTGGCCAGGGTCCTGAGCTTGCGTGGCAGCTGGTGCGCTTCCGGGCGCGGAATGATGGGGTACCAGATGGCATAGGTGCCGGTAGAAAACCGGACCAGCGCATCGGCCACCATGTCGACCACGCGGTTGTAGTCGCTCTTGATCTCATAACTTGGGTCGCACAGCACCAGCGCGCGACGCGACGGCGGGGGCAGGAATTTTTTGATGCCCTCAAATCCGTCTTCGCGCAGCACGGCCACCTGCCGGCCAACATCGAGCTGGGCAATATTGGCCTCCAGCGTTTTGGTGTCGGTGGGGTGGATTTCGAACAGTTTGAGTTTGTCGCGCTCGCGCAGCAGGCGCTGGATAATGAAGGGGGATCCCGGATACACCTTGTGGCTGCCCGGCGTGTTGAAACTGGCCACGGTGTCGAGGTAATCTTGCAGGGCAGGCGTGGGTGTGATACTGGCGAGCTTCTCGATCAGGCGCAAATAGCCTTCCCCCGCTTCGCCGCTGGTGCTGGCGTAGTCGCCATCGAGGCGGTATAAACCGGCACCGGCATGGGTGTCAAACACGGTAAAAGCCGTGTCTTTGAGTGCCATGTGGCGCAGGATGGCCAGTAGCGTGGTGTGCTTGAGAACGTCGGCATGGTTGCCGGCATGAAAGGCGTGTCGATAACTGAACATGTGGGGATGTTAACCGCAGAGCCCGGTATGTTTGTATAATATAGGGCTTCGCAGCGCTTTTGTGGCTCCGCGGCGAAGTGTCTCAGTATCGTCCCCCAGGACCTGGTGCCGAGTGTTCCCCACCTAAGAGATTCCCATTAGAGGAACGCCGACCGTGGAAAAGAGCCCAGCAAACCCTCCCTTTTTAAAAGAGAAAACTCATGACCAAAACTTTCAGCGCCAAAGCCGCTGACGTGGTGCACGAGTGGTTTGTGATTGACGCGACCGACAAGGTCCTCGGACGAGTAGCCAGCGAAGTTGCTCTCCGTTTGCGCGGCAAACACAAGGCCATTTACACGCCTCACGTCGATACCGGCGACTTCATCATCGTGACCAACGCAGCCCAGCTGCGCGTGACCGGTGCCAAGTCTCTGGACAAGGTGTACTACAGCCACTCGGGTTACCCGGGCGGCATCAGTTCCACCAACTTCCGTGACATGCAAGCCAAATTCCCTGGCCGCGCTTTGGAAAAAGCCGTCAAGGGCATGCTGCCCAAGGGCCCGCTTGGCTACGCCATGATCAAGAAGCTCAAGGTGTACGGTGGTGCTGAGCACCCGCACACTGCCCAGCAACCCAAAGTGTTGGTACTTTAAGGAGCTCTCAATGATTGGTGAATGGAACAATGGTACCGGCCGTCGCAAATCCAGCGTCGCCCGTGTTTTCCTGAAAAAAGGCTCAGGCCAGATCGTGGTGAACGGCAAAGACATTCAAAAGTTTTTTGGCCGCGAGACCTCGATCATGATCTGCAAGCAGCCCCTGATGCTGACCAACCACGCTGAAACCTTTGACATCATGGTCAATGTGGCAGGCGGCGGTGAGTCTGGTCAAGCCGGTGCAGTGCGCCACGGTATCACCCGTGCCCTGATCGACTACGACGCAACCCTCAAGCCCGAGTTGAGCAAAGCTGGTTTCGTGACCCGCGATGCCCGTGAAGTCGAGCGTAAGAAGGTCGGTTTGCACGGTGCCCGCCGTCGCAAGCAGTTCAGCAAGCGTTAATTTGCCTTGTCTGTCAAAAGACCGCTGGAATGCAAGTTCTGGCGGTTTTTTGCATTGTGAGTCTGGGAAATGCGCGGCAGACCAGCTGGATGGCGCGCTGCGCGTGTCCGCTGATGGCTGCGTGAACTGAAAAAAACCACACTGGTACTAGCGGCAAATAAGGTTCAGGATAAAACTTGATCAAATTACTGTACCATTTGTCATTGCCAATTAAAGGAGAACTTCATGAGCGCCGTTGCCGAAGACATTCAGACCGAGATGCCCGCCCCGATTTTGTTTACCGACAGTGCGGCAGCCAAAGTGGCTGACCTGATTGCCGAAGAAGGTAATCCTGATCTGAAGCTGCGCGTGTTTGTGCAGGGTGGCGGCTGCTCGGGTTTTCAGTATGGTTTCACGTTTGATGAAATCACCAACGATGACGACACCACCATGACCAAGAACGGTGTTTCCTTGCTGATCGATGCCATGAGCTACCAGTATCTGGTTGGCGCAGAGATCGATTACAAGGAAGACCTGCAGGGTGCGCAGTTTGTTATCAAAAACCCCAATGCCACCACCACCTGTGGTTGCGGCTCAAGCTTTTCCTGATCAAGCGGTGTAAACCGGCTTAAGCCGGGTAAATCGCACCCAAAACACGGGCACCTCGGGTGCCCGTGATGCTTTGCAGCCGCAGCGCTTCGCGCCGAATGGTCTTGCGGGCCAGCCAGGCAAAGGCGGTGGCTTCGACCTGCTGTGCAGCTAAACCATGCTCATCGGAAGGCTGGACGGTTACCCCTGGAAGCAGTGCCTGGAGTCGGGACATCAGGTGTGCATTGAAGGCACCACCGCCGCAGACAATGAGTTGTTTGCTGTCAAATCCATAATCTCTGACGCAGGTGGCGCAGCTACTCGCGGTCAATTCGGTTAGCGTGGCCTGAACATCGGCAGGCGCGGCATGGGCAAACCCACCGAGTTGAAGCTCAAGCCAAGCCGGACTGAACAAATCGCGCCCGGTGCTCTTGGGTGGTGGCAAGGCAAAAAAAGGCGCGGCCAACATGGCCTTGAGCAGATCGGCCTGTACGTGGCCACTAGCAGCCCAGGCGCCGTCGGCGTCGAAGGCAAGCCCCCGATGGCGCTGACACCAGGCATCCATCATGACGTTGCCAGGGCCGCAATCAAAGCCGAGCACATCATCCGTCAAAGCAGGGCCCAGCACCGTCAGGTTTGCCATGCCGCCGATGTTGAGCACGGCCATGGTTTGACCTGACTTGCCAAACACAGCCTGGTGAAAGGCGGGCACCAGAGGCGCGCCTTGACCACCGGCGGCGATATCACGGCTTCTGAAATCGGCCACCACATCGATGCCGGTCAATTCGGCCAGCAGGGCCGGATTGGCCAGCTGCAGGGTGTAACCGGTGGCGTCGTGCATCTGGGGTTGATGCCTGACGGTCTGTCCATGGGCGCCGATAGCCAGGATCTGCTCAGGCGCCATGGCCGAACGGGACAGCAGTTGACTGACCACGTCGGCGTAGACACGCATCAGCGCATTGGCTGCCAAAGCGGCGCGATGCAGTTCGTTGACTCCGGGCTGGTTGAGCGCCAGCAACTCCGATTTCAGTTCGGGTGCAAGTGCTGCGCTGGCATGGCCGTACACCGTGAGCGGGGTGGTGCTGAAGTCGGCCAGAACGCCATCCACCCCATCCAGTGAGGTGCCTGACATCAGGCCAATGAATAACTCCGTCACAAGCTGCAGTAGCCAGGTGGTTTATTGCGCGCTGCTTACTTCCATGCTGGCAGCGGCTGCCAAGGCGATACGGGCTTGTTGCGCCAATTGGTCAAAAACAGGTTTGACCGCCGCGGTGACTGGCACAGTTTCGCTTTTTTGGGCCACTTTCATGGGGTCTTGCTGGACACCATTGTTGCGCACCTCAAAGTGCAGGTGGGGACCGGTCGCCCATCCCGTCGAGCCGACCAGACCGATGGTTTGACCTTGGTTTACTTTGTCGCCACGCTTGACCAACAGCTGGCTCAAATGGGCATACACCGTTTCAGTCTCGCCGCGATGCTTGATAAAGACAACGTTGCCGTAGCCATTTTGTACGCCCGAGAAAGTCACCACACCATCGCCGACGGTGCGCGCAGGCGTACCGGTACTGGCGGCAAAGTCAGTGCCAAGATGGGCGCGCATTTGTTTCAGGACCGGGTGAAAGCGCATGGCAAACCCGCTGCTGACACGCGAAAAGGCGACCGGCGAGCTGAGGAAGGCACGGCGTAAACTTTTGCCATCCAGTGTGTAGTAACCGCCTTTGCTGCTGGGTTTGCCCGACTGCATGCCGCTCACCGCTTGTCCGGTAACAGATTCATTGAACCACATGGCCTGATAGGATTTGCCTGCATTGACAAACTCGGCGCTCAATACGCGACCGGTGCGAAGCGGCTCGCCATCGCCTTCCAGCGTTTCATAGACCACTGAAAATCGGTCCCCTTTGCGCAGCTCTCGGCGAAAGTCAATGTCGCCCGAAAAAATCTCTGCCAATTGCACTGCAATGGCATCGGGAATTTTTGCTTCATCAGTGGCTGCGAACAATGAGCTTTGAATGGTTCCGCTGGCCAATTGGCTACTGGCGCTCAAAGCCGCGGTATCCGTGCGGGTGGTGAAACCATTGCCGTTGCGCTCGATGATCAGGCGCCTGAATTCGCCGTCGGTGTCGGCGGCCCAGCGGGCTGTGATTTTGTTCAGGCGCTGGTCACTCAGGGCTTCTGCGGTAAGCTGACGGCCACTGTGACCCAACAAAATCTGACGTGCACTGTTGTCAGCGCGCAGATAAGCGGCAGCCTGTGCATCGTCAATGCCCAGACGTTTGAGCAGGGTGTCGGCGGTATCACTGGTACGCGTGCTATCAGTGCGGTAGAGCACATACGCAGGGGCAGCATCACGGCTATAGTCAGCAAAAGCCAAAGGCTGCACTGTTTCCAGCATTTCCCGCACGGGCACATCGGCGGCATCGGGTGCCAGTGAGGCCACCGCAAAGGCGCCGCCTCCGCCACCCAGCAGCAAGGCGGCAACAACGGCCGTCACGCGTTTGTGATGTTGAGCTAGCCATTGGGCGACAGCGTTTGAAAAAACCTGTCCATCGGCGCTAAATAGCTTGATCAAAAGAGGGTCCTTGGATGGGGCTTGTCTGAAAGACACAACAGTTCAAAAATAATGGGCGGGGCGGCCCACTTAAAATGACCGTTCAAAACAGCGTTGGAGTATAAACCCTCCCCCAGTCGCTGCATCCGGAAAAACCCTTATGACTAACGCCAAAACGCCTCAATTTTCTGTATCTGATCGTGTCAAAGAGGCTTTGGCAGTCACGTTACGCGGTTGTGAAGAGCTGATTCCGCAGGATGACTGGGTGAAAAAACTGGCCAAGTCTGAGGCGTCCGGTACGCCGCTACGTATCAAGCTCGGTTTGGACCCTACGGCACCTGACATCCATATTGGCCATACCGTGGTGCTCAATAAGTTGCGTCAGTTGCAGGATTTGGGCCACACTGTGATCTTTTTGATCGGCGATTTCACCACGCTGATCGGCGACCCTTCAGGGCGCAACACCACGCGCCCACCGCTGACGCGCGAGCAAATTGAGCTTAACGCCCAAACTTACTACCGTCAGGCTTCCATGGTGCTGGATCCGTCAAGAACCGAGATTCGCTACAACAGCGAGTGGGGTGACGCATTGGGTTCGCGCGGCATGATCGAACTGGCGGCGCGCTACACCGTGGCGCGCATGATGGAGCGCAATGACTTTCACGATCGCTTTCATGCTGGCACACCGATCAGCGTGCATGAGTTCCTGTACCCGCTGATGCAAGGTTACGACAGTGTGGCCTTGAAGAGTGACCTGGAATTGGGGGGCACGGATCAAAAATTCAATCTGTTGATGGGGCGTCATCTGCAGGCTGAATATGGTCAGGAGCCACAGTGCATCCTGACCATGCCTCTGCTCGAGGGCCTGGACGGTATCGAGAAGATGTCCAAGAGCAAAGGCAACTACATCGGTATTTCCGAGGATGCCAACACCATGTTTGCCAAGGTTTTGAGCATCTCCGACGTGCTGATGTGGCGCTGGTACACACTGTTAAGCTTCAAGTCCGAGGCTGAAATTGCCGCCTTGAGGGCGGAGGTGCTGGCCGGGCGCAACCCCAAAGACGCTAAGGTCGCGCTGGCCAAGGAAATCACCACCCGCTTCCATTCGGCTGCAGCTGCCGACGCAGCCCAGCAGGATTTCATCAATCGCAGCAAAGGTGGTATTCCCGACGAGATCATTGCGTTGGCCTTGCCCCTGGCGCCAGACGGCGCGCCTGTCGGCATAGCGGCACTCCTCAAAAGTGCCGGACTGGCAGCGTCGAGCGGCGAGGGCAATCGGCTGATTGACGGGGGTGGCGTGCGTCTGGACTCCGGGGTAGTGAGCGACAAGGGGCTCAAGTTGGGTGCGGGTACCTATGTGCTGCAGGTCGGCAAGCGCAAGTTTGCCCGCGTCACGCTGGCCTGATCATTGCCCCAGAATTGTTTCGCCATGCCAATTGGTAGACCGGTCACCCGCTCATGATGGCCCTGCTGCAGCGGGTGTGCCACGCCCGGGTTGAAGTGGCTGGTACGGTGGTTGGTGAAATTGGCCCCGGCCTGCTGGTGTTGCTGTGTGCAGAGCGTGGTGACACCGAAGTGCAGGGAGATAAGCTGCTGGCCAAAATCCTGAAGCTGCGCATCTTCAATGACGCTGCCGAAAAAATGAACTACAGCGTGCAAAACATGGATGGCTTGGGGCAACGGGGTGGGCTGTTGTTGGTGAGCCAGTTCACGCTGGCGGCTGATGCCTCAGGTGGTAACCGCCCCAGTTTCACGGCAGCGGCTGCCCCCGATGATGGCAAGCGCTTGTACGATCATGTCGTGACTCAAGCCAGAGCCTTGCACCCGACGGTGCAAACCGGTGTGTTTGCGGCTGACATGCAGGTGCATCTGCAAAACGACGGGCCCGTCACGATACCCTTGCGCGTGCCGCCAGGTGATGGCGTCCCGCGATAATCTGGCCCCATGTCACTGGTTTTTGAACGTCCCTCGTTGTTGCGCCGTTTGTCACCCTGGTTTGCAGGGTTTGACGGCCCGCTGGCCTTTGCCGTGTTCATCCTGGTCTGTGGCGGGCTGTTGACCATGTATTCTTCCGGCTATGACCATGGTTCGCGCTTTGAAGACCATGCGCGCAACATGCTGATTGCTGGTTTCATCATGTTCGTGGTCGCACAAATCCCGCCACAGCGTCTGATGTCGTTGGCCGTTCCGCTCTATATCCTGGGTGTTGCGTTGCTGATTGCCGTGGCCGTTTTTGGTGTCACAAAAAAGGGCGCGAGGCGTTGGCTCAATGTGGGCGTCACCATTCAGCCCAGTGAAATCCTCAAAATTGCGATGCCGCTGATGCTTGCCTGGTGGTTTCAAAAGCGAGAAGGTCAATTGCGGCCATTGGATTTTCTGGTGGCCGGATTGTTGTTGATGCTGCCCGTCGGGCTGATCATGAAGCAGCCGGATTTGGGCACCTCGCTGCTGGTGCTTGCGGCGGGTTTGTCGGTCATATTTTTTGCAGGCTTGAGCTGGAAACTGGTGGCTCCTCCCTTGATTCTGGGTTTGCTGGGCGTCAGCTTGCTGGTTGTGTTTGAGCCCGAGTTATGTGCCGACGGCGTCAGTTGGCCCTTGTTGCGTGAGTACCAGCAGCAGCGGGTGTGTACGCTGTTGGACCCGGGACGGGATCCTTTGGGTAAGGGTTTTCACATCATTCAGGGCATGATCGCCATTGGCTCCGGGGGGTTTTGGGGCAAGGGCTTCATGCAGGGGACGCAGACCCATCTGGAATTTATCCCGGAGCGAACCACAGACTTTATTTTTGCGGCGTTCTCGGAAGAATTTGGTTTGTTTGGCAATTTGTTGCTGATGGCCGCTTTTATCTTTTTGGTGTTGCGCGCGTTGGTGATTGCGCTGGAGGCCCCTACCGTGTTCACCCGCTTGTTGGGCGGCGCGATGGCCATGATTTTCTTTTGCTATGCGTTCGTGAACATGGGCATGGTCAGTGGCATTTTGCCGGTGGTGGGGGTGCCGCTGCCTTTCGTCAGCTACGGCGGCACGGCCATGGTCACCCTGGGCTTGGGCCTGGGCATTCTGATGTCGATTGCCAAATCCAAAAGGCTGGTGCAATCCTGACAAGCTGACACCTTGCGGGTCCGGCCAGGATTTGTGCAGCAAATTTGTTGTCTTGTCTGTGGCCGCACAGTTCAAGGGGTTGGGCTGCGCAAGCACGGCGATGAATTCACCTCAAGCCCTAGAATCGCGCGATGATTTCACGCGAACCCACCCTCGAACGTCTGGCTGTTGCCAAGTCCCTCTTGTTGACCCCATTCGGCTTGGACGAATCCCACTTGGCACGCGCGCTGGCCGAGATCAAGGCGCACAAGGTGGATGAAGCGGACCTGTATTTTCAGTACACCCGCTCGGAAGGCTGGAGCCTGGAAGAAGGCATTGTCAAGACCGGCTCGTTCTCGATTGACCAGGGGGTGGGCGTGCGTGCGGTGAGCGGCGAAAAAACGGCCTTTGCCTATTCAGATGACATTTCTGAAGCCTCGTTGCTGGACGCGGCACGAACCGTGCGGTCCATTTCTGGCATCGCTCAGGGTGGACGGGTACGGGTGCCTGCCAAAAAAATTGCGCCTTCGCGCACCCTGTACAACGGACTTGACCCCATTGCCAGCCTGGACAGCACCGCCAAGGTCAAGCTGCTTGAAAAAGTAGAGCAACTGGCCCGCGCCAAAGATCCACGCGTGGCACAGGTCATGGCGGGCCTGGCTGCTGAGTACGACGTGGTGCTGGTAGCGCGTGCCGACGGTACCCTGGCAGCCGACGTGCGCCCGCTGGTGCGACTGAGTGTGACGGTGATCGCAGAGCAACAAGGTCGTCGCGAGGTAGGTTCAGCCGGCGGTGGGGGGCGATTTGGTTTTGCTTATTTTGATGATGCACTGATCGGTCAGTATGTCGATGAAGCGGTATCGGCGGCGCTCACCAATCTGGAGGCGCGACCCGCTCCAGCGGGGGAAATGACCGTGGTGCTCGGCGCTGGCTGGCCGGGTATCTTGCTGCACGAAGCCATTGGCCATGGCCTGGAAGGCGACTTCAACCGCAAGGGCTCCAGTGCTTTCAGTGGCCGAATTGGCCAGCGTGTGGCTGCCAAAGGAGTGACCGTGCTGGACGATGGCACCCTCAATGACCGGCGCGGTTCACTCAACGTCGATGACGAAGGCCATGCCAGCCAGCGCAATGTGCTCATTGAAGACGGCATTCTCAAAGGCTATATTCAGGATGCCATGAACGCGCGTTTGACCGGGGTCAAGCCCACTGGCAACGGTCGCCGCGAAAGCTATGCTCACGTGCCGATTCCGCGCATGACCAACACCTACATGCTGGGTGGCGACAAGGCGCCTGAGGAAATCGTGGCGAGTATCAAGAAGGGTCTGTATGCCACCAACTTCGGTGGTGGACAAGTAGACATCACCTCGGGCAAGTTCGTGTTCTCGGCGAGCCAGGCATATTGGGTGGAAAACGGCAAGATCTTGTACCCGGTCAAGGGTGCGACCCTGGTGGGCAGCGGGCCTGAAGTCCTGAAACGCGTCAGCATGATCGGCAATGACATGAAGCTTGACAGCGGGGTCGGCACCTGCGGTAAAGAAGGGCAAAGTGTTCCGGTCGGGGTCGGTCAACCTACGCTGCGGATCGATGGCCTGACGGTGGGCGGGACCGCTTGACGAGCATGCGCGCAAGCGATGTTGTCATTTTTGATTGATGCGACTGTGCTACATTCCAGTCTTATGAAGTCAGTTTATTTTTTCTTTGGCTATTTTTGGTTCTCAAGCGCCGCCGGCGGTAGAGAGTTCTGAACGTACCTAAAACAAACGTCCTGATCTTCCAAAAACCGCCGGCACCCCCGGCGGTTTTTTTATGTGCTCTTGATTTCAACTCTATGAGGAACCTGTCCATGACTGCCAAAGCCACTGCAGATAAAGATGCCTGGGGTGCCAATGCACCCATTTCTGCCACCGACCGTACCGGTCAGACCGATAACGAACGCATCAAGGACATCACCGTGTTGCCGCCTCCAGAGCATTTGATCCGGTTCTTTCCCATTCAGGGTACGCCTGTGGAAAAGATGATCAGCAGTACCCGGCGCCACATCCATCAGATCATGGCGGGTAAGGACGACCGACTGCTGGTGATCATTGGCCCATGTTCCATTCACGACCCGGCGGCCGCCATCGCGTACGCACGTCGGCTGAAGGAGCAGCGCGACAAGTACGCTGACACACTGGAAATTGTGATGCGCGTGTACTTTGAAAAACCGCGCACCACGGTGGGCTGGAAGGGTCTGATC